>CAZCRV010000020.1:0-15808 GCA_964501175.1 uncultured Clostridium sp. | reverse complement strand
GGCAATTCTTTTGCCCTTGGTGCCTGCGGAGAGCAGGAATGCGCCCATGCTTGCAGCAAGACCAATGCAGATGGTGGATACGTCGCAGCGGATAAATTTCATAGTGTCATAAATAGCCATACCTGCAGTCACAGAACCGCCGGGGCTATTGATGTAGAAATAAATATCCTTATCGGGGTCCTGAGATTCGAGGAAAAGCATCTGAGCAACGACAAGAGAAGCGGTTGCATCATTTACCTCGTCAGACAAGAAAATGATTCTGTCATTAAGCAGACGGGAAAAGATATCATAAGCTCTTTCGCCTCTGCCGGTTTGCTCAATGACGGTAGGAACAAGGGCATCTCTCGGATATTGCGGATAATACATCGTTTTTACCTCGTTTCTTAAATAATAGGGAAGTGCAAATACTGAAATTACTCAGCCTTAGCAACTGCTGTTTCCTTTACGATATCCATAGCCTTCTTGACCTGGATGTCAGCGATGATGGAAGCATCGTCCAGCATGCTCTTTACCTGATCAATCTCGAGACGGTAATCATCAGCAATTCTCTGATACTCGTCGTTGATCTCCTGCTCGGAAGCAACAACGCCTTCAGCAGCAGCGATGGTTTCAAGAGCAAGTCTTGCCTTAACCTGTCTCTCTGCCTGGGGTCTCATCTGCTCACGCAGAGCTTCGATGGTCAGACCGGTGTACTTGAAGTACATGTTCATATCCATACCCTGGCTGCGCAGTCTGTTGTCGAAATCACGAACAAAGTTCTCGGTCTCGTTGACGAACATAGCCTCGGGAATCTCACCTTCAAGCTTTTCAATCAGAGCCTCGATCAGCTTCTCTTCGAATTCGTTCTCAGCCTGCTTGTCATGTCTCTCCTGGATTTTTGCCTTCATATCAGCTTTTAATTCATCCAGAGTATCAAATTCGGAAGCATCCTTAGCAAATTCGTCGTCCAGCTCGGGCAGCTCAACATGGGTAATTGCGTTAACCTTGGTCTTGAATACGGAAGCCTTGCTTGCAAGCTCAGCTGCATGGTAGTCCTCGGGGAAGGTAACGTTTACGTCAAATTCTTCGCCGATTACGTGGCCTGCGATCTGCTCCTCAAAGCCAGGAATGAAGGAACCGGAGCCGAGCTTCAGAGAATAGTCGGTGCCCTTGCCGCCGTCAAATGCAACGCCGTCAACAGAACCCTCAAAGTCGATCTTTACGATGTCGCCCATCTGAGCTGCTTGGTCAGTGATTTCGATCTCGCGGGAGTTTCTCTCACGGATCATATCCAGCTCGCGGCTAACCTCTTCATCGGTTGCTTCTACGTCGTTCTTAACAACCTCGATGCCCTTGTAGTCAGCGATCTTCATCTCGGGTTTTACGGGAATCTTTGCGGAAAGAACCAGACCGTTTTCGTCAAGAGAAACGATGTCGATCTCGGGCTGGCCAACAGGGGTGATGTCAGCTTCCTTGACTGCTGCTTCATAGTTCTCGGGAATCAGATCATTGATTGCATCCTCGAAGAAAATGCCCTGGCCATACATCTTTTCGATGACGGACTTGGGAGCCTTGCCCTTACGGAAGCCGGGAACGTTGATGTTCTTTACCTGCTTGCGGTAAACCTTATCGACAGCTGCATCAAAGGTTGCCTTGTCAATAGCAAACTCAATATAATGCATGCTGTGTTCATTCTTTTCAGATTTTACGAGATTCATTTTGTAATCCTCCAAAAATTTTGATTTATTTTTATTTTTTATTTTTCACAACCTATATATTGTACACAATTCCTTCGCTTTTGTCAATAGAAAACGCGATTTTGCCATATAAAATATGCTATTTTATAGGATAGGGAACAAAGGAAAGGTGATCTGCGGATATTCTGACGAACCGGATATCTTCATGATGCAAAACGCTTGGCAGATGATATCCTCCGTGGATGTGCCCGAAATAGCAATTCCGAATTCCGTATTGCTGCAGAACCGCAATGATTTCAGGGCAGATGAAATTGCCCCAAACGGGCGGAAAATGTAAAAATACAAGAATCTCCTCGGGGTGCTCCTGATCCTGCAGTATAAGTCCTTGCTTCAGGCTCAGCTCCAGTCTGATAACCTCTCGATTGATGATTTTTTCATAATCTGTCTCAGAAACGGTCAGCTGCTGACTGTCATCGGTAAACCATCCCCTTGTGCCGCATATGATCTTGCCATCTGCCTTATATGCGTTGTTATGCAGAAGTGAGATTGAATCAATCTTATTATCTTTGAAAAACGCATGAATTTTGGTAGCAGTAGACCACCAAAAATCGTGATTACCCTTTGCAATCAGCTTTTTTCCCGGCAGGGAATTGAGAAAGCAAAGATCCTGCTTAGCCTCCTCCAACGATAATGCCCAGGAAATATCGCCCGGAATGACAACCGTATCATTTTCTTTAACTGTATTTCGCCAATGATACTCTAATTTTTCAACGTAATTATTCCAACGAGAACCGAAAACCTCCATGGATTTATTGGTTTGATCGTTGGTGGACAGATGAAGATCTGCGATGGTATAAATTGCCATGTCGGCCTCCTTTCTTAATGAATAAAGTGAAAAATACTAAGCAAACTACTATTGTCAGATAGACAAAAGGAGATAATAAAATGGATAACAAACACGGATGCGGATGCGAAAAGCACATCAAGGACGTCAAGTGTGACGTTATGAATTGCGTATATCACGATGGCGACTGCTATTGCACAGCCAACCAGATTGCAATCGGCCCTTCTCATGCCACCTCTTCTACCGACACGATCTGTTCTACCTTTAAGCAGAATCAGAACAAGGCTTGATTTTGCTGCGGACATCGGTTATCCGATGTCCGCTTATTTTTATTGCGTATCGGCGAAACGAAGAACTTCTTCCAAAAGCTGATCTGCGTGAATTGTCTTTTCAAATCTGATCTCACGCTCGCCAAGGCCGACAAGCGGGTAGGGAATCTGCGTGCCGGTATAATCGGAAAGCAGCTGTTGTGATACAAGTGCATCCTCGGGGGCGTCCTTGCCAAGAGAGGTGTATACGTCTGCCGCGAACTTATAAGGGCTTGCAGTAGATGCGATCACCAGCGGAGTTTTGTCATCATTGCCGCTTTGCAGATACTGCTCGGCACAATACACGGCAACCGCCGTATGGGTGTCCATCAGATAGCCGTTTTCCTGATATTTGCGAATGGTTTGTGCAGTCTGCTGCTCATCAGCATAATAACCGCAGAAATCAGCATCGATTTTCGCTTTGACCGCATTGCTGACAGTATATGCACCTGTTTGGTTAAGTGACTGCATATATGCCTTGGTCTGCTCGGGTCCTGCTGCAAAATAAAGCAGTCTTTCGAGGTTGCTCGAGATCAGAATGTCCATAGAGGGAGACATGGTCAGATGGAACTGACGGTTTCGGTCATAGGTACCGGTCTGCAGGAAATCCGTCAGAATGTTATTCTTATTGGAAGCACAGATCAGCTTACCGATCGGAAGTCCCATCAGCTTTGCAAGATATGCGGCAAAAATATTGCCAAAGTTACCGGTAGGAACGCAGACGTTGAATTTATCACCCATCTGCAGCTTGCCTTGATTCAAAAGGTCGCAGTAAGCGGAAACGTAGTAAACAATCTGTGGGGCGAGTCTGCCCCAGTTGATCGAGTTTGCGCTGGACAGGAAGAATCCCTTATCGTCGAGCTGCTTTGCAGCGTCTGTATTTGCAAAGATCTTCTTGACGCCTGTCTGTGCATCGTCAAAGTTTCCGTGAATGGCACAAACGTTAACGTTTTTACCAAGCTGTGTCACCATTTGCATTTTCTGAATCTTGCTGACTCCGTTGACGGGATAAAATACAGAAATGCACACCTGATCAACGTCGCGATAGCCCTCGAGCGCAGCCTTACCCGTGTCACCTGAGGTAGCGACCAGGATCAGCGCCTTGCGCTGCTCACCGGTCTTTTTAAGCGCACGGGAAAGCAGACGAGGCATGATCTGCAGTGCCATATCCTTAAATGCAGCCGTAGGTCCGTGCCACAGCTCCTGCGTATACATGTTTTCTCCGATTTTCTTCAAAGGAGCAGCACCGCCTACAAAGGAGGTTTCGCTGTAAGCCTCGGAGCAATCTGCCAACAGCTCTTCATGTGAGTAATCTGTCAGATACTTGCCTAAAATATATGCCGCTCTCTGTGCATATTCCATGCCGCACAGGGCTTTGATTTCGTCCTGCGTCAGAGAGGGAATGCTTTCGGGTACGAACAGGCCGCCATCATCTGCAAGCCCTTTGCGAATGACTTGGGCAGAGGTGAATTTTTCTTGTTTTGAATCTCTTGTACTTTGGAATTTCATAATTTGGTCTCCAATGGTTTATGTAAGTTGCTTTTGAAAAATGAATATGCGTTGTGCCAAAAAATCTTATCAATAAGCTCTTGGCTATAGCCGCGTGCCGAAAGTGCTTCGGCAATTGCATAGAGGTCGCCTACGTTAGCTATACCTGCGGGCAGATCTGTTCCGTCGAAATCGCAGCCGAAACAAAGGTGATCTTGCGCACCAAGCTCCATATAGCGATCAATATGACGAACAACGTCATCAATTGCCGCATTCTGATCGGAGCAATCACGCAGATGAATGCAGCACATGCTTACACCTACAGTACCACCAAGCTCCATGAGGGCTTTGAGGTGACGGTCGCGTAGGTTTCTTGTATGTGCGTACGCAGAATAGGAATTGGAATGCGTTGCGATAAAGGGCTTGTTATATGCTTGAGCGATCTCAATGACGTCATCCGTGCTTTGCTCGGAAGCGTGGGAGATATCGGGCACGATGCCAATCTCAAAGCAGCGCTTGGTGACAAGCTTACCGAAAACTGTCAGACCGGTATTTGTGTCATGAGAGCCACCGATACAAGTCTCACCACCCCACAGAAGCGTGATGCAGCGCACGCCCATATCGTATAGCGTTTGCAGGCGGTCAATATCACCCGCAAGGATTCTAGCATCCTCCACGGCCAAAATCGCAGCTCTTTGTCCGTTTTGCAAAGCATGATCAAGCGTCTGTTTATCTCTGACGCGTGCAATCGTACCGCTTTCCTGTGCGATCAGACAGTCAAAACTGTCTGCAACCTGCAAAAACTCCTGCCAGCAGGTTTCATCGTCCTTACTGCGATTCGCCCAAATGGCAAACAGCTGCACGTATCTCTCGTATTCCTTTGCATGGGAGAGGGAAATGTGACAGGTGTTTTCACAAAGGCTTTCTTTTCTGTGAAACAGCTCAAATGCCGTATCACAATGTGTGTCAAATAAAGATAATTTCATCAGTATCTCCAATATCCAAACGCGTTTTCAATATGATTGATGTGCAATACCTTTCTTCTTGGTGTGCCCAAAATCCCGGTCAACCTTTCCCAAAGCCTCTGCGTTACAGAAACCTCTTGATCAGGCGCGAGATAGACCTCAATGACGTCCATACGAGGCTGAAGCGCATAACGATGCTCTGCATTGTATTTAGAAGCTGCTTTTAGCAGAAACTGCTGCTTTTGCGCGGTGACCGCAGCGGCAGGCGTTGAAAAGCGATCTGCGTTCTCCGGATGTATCGTGCGCGTTTTTACCTCAACAAAAGCGATGCATTCGCCATTGATTGCGATAATATCAATCTCCTGATGGGAAACGTGAAGATTTCGTTCCAGGATATCATAACCATGCTTTTTGAGGTATCTTGCAGCAGCTTGCTCACCGCGTTTTCCGACTTGCGATTTATTCATGCTTTTCCTTTTCCAAAAAACGGATAAATTGCTTTCTGTGTATGGGTGAAGGACCAAACTCACGCAAAGCCTGCATGTGAACCTTGGTTCCGTAGCCCTTATGCTTGGCAATGCCGTATTGCGGATAAGCCGCATCCAGTTCCATGCACATGTGGTCACGCGTTACCTTTGCAAGGATAGAAGCGGCTGCAATAGAAGGCGAGGTCGCGTCACCCGAAATGACAGCCTTTGCGTCAATTTGAAAATCTCGCGCTACGTTTCCGTCAATCAAAGCAAAGTCTGCCTTGACGTCAAGACCATCTATCGCGCGGCGCATAGCCAGCAGCGTTGCCTCGAGAATATTGTATTCGTCAATCTCTTCTACCGTTGCGCATGCAATGCTGTAAGAGATTGCTTCGCTCTCGATCTGTTCAAATAAAATTTCTCTTTTTTTCTCTGAGAGCTTTTTGGAATCGTTCAGCCCGGGAATGACCAGCCCGCAGGGCAAAATACACGCAGCAGCAACCACGGGGCCGCACAAAGGGCCTCTGCCTGCTTCGTCCACGCCGCAAACATGGGCATATCCTTGCTCGTAAAGTTCATTTTCAATTTGGTAATCAAGCATTCGATCTCTCCTTGTGTACGGGGATTGCATCCAGCGTAACGCGTCCGATCTTTCCCGCGCGATATTCATCCAGCAGCATATTGGCAGTTCTTTCTGAGTGTACCTCGCCGCCGGAAATGAGAAATCCTCTCTTTTTTCCGATTGCCAGCATCAGATCGTAATCGCTCAAGTCATTGTATTGCTCAATGTCTCCCAGCTTATAGCGTTCGCAAAGCAGGGAAGGATACATAGTGCGCAATCTGCCGCAAAGGATCATGGCGATCTCTTCAATATCCAGGATATCGTCTTTGATCGCGCCTGTGATCGCCAGGTTCTCACCAACCGCCTTTTCTTCAAATTTGGGCCAAAGAATACCCGGCATATCCAAAAGATCGATGCCGATATTGGTGGCAACCCATTGCTTATCCACGGTCACGCCGGGGCGGTTTTCCACCTTGGCCTTTTTGTTTCCGCAAAGCTTATTGATCAGTGAGGATTTTCCCACGTTGGGAACACCCAAGACCATAGCGCGCAGCTTTCTGCCCGCCATACCTTTGTTTTTATATCTTTCAACCTTTTCGATCAGAATGTCATGGATCGCGGGGCTTAGCTGCTTGATGCCTTCGCCGCCAATACAGTCGGTCAGAATACAGACCGTATGATCATTGGTGTAATGCTGCACCCAATATTTGCTTGCAGCGGGGTCGGCCAGGGAGGCTTTATTAAGCAGCAACAAGGTGGGCTTATCACCGATTAACTTTCCAATTTCGGGATTTCTGGACGAATAAGGAATTCTTGCATCCAAAATTTCAATAATGATATCAACGTTTTTGAGGTTCTCTGAGATCAGACGGCGCGTTTTGGCCATGTGACCCGGAAACCATTGAATTACCTGTGAGGGCATTTTTATATTCCTTTCGGATTAGTCTAAATAAACGGTAAAGGGACTGACGCGAACGAGGGCTTTTCCAAGCACTGTGCGCTCATCAATAAAGCCAAGCATGCGGCTGTCACCCGAATAGTTGCGGTTGTCACCCATGACGAAAAGCATTCCTTCGGGCACGTCAAAGGTGTACGTTCCTGTTATCTTATCGAATGTGGCATTGACTTTTTGCTCGTTGAGATTATCGCGCCATTCGTACTGCTCGCCAAAATCTGTCTTGGCCTCGTTGTAGTATACAGCGAAATCATCGCTGTAATCTATTTGCTTTCCGGTAACAGTATCGGTTATGATAATCGATTTTTGTGCAAAATTGAGTGCCACGGTCTGTCCGCCCGTCGCGATGACGCGCTTAACAAGGGGCTTTTCGAAGCCTTCGGTCTGGTGGAAAACAATGACGTCGCCGTTATCGGGGGTATAGAACAAATCGCTGATGATCAGCATCTGTCCGTCCTCGAACGAATTCTTCATGGATTCACCGTCCACGCGGCAAAGTCGTGCACAAAACGAGAAGATCAAAAGAACTGCAGCAATGGAAACAGTGAATATCTCCAAATAATCAAATATTGCCGCAGGAACGCCGGACTTTTTCTTTTGCTCTTGATTTTCCGGTTGATCGGTCGTGCCGGGTTCAGCGTCCTTCTCGATCATCATATCCAAAAGATCGTGTCCATGCTCAACGTGAACTTCTGTCTGGCGGGCAGTATACTCGTCGAAATACTCAACGCCTTGATATACTTTTTTTGAATTATAAATCATGAACGGAACCGCTTCGGAGGAATGCGTGCGAATTTCAAGCGGAGTGGGATGGTCGGGCAGCACCATGATCTTAAAATCCTCACCGCATTCATTCAGATACTCATATACGGGCTTGAGAATCTTTTGGTCGATCAACTCAATGGACAAGATTTTGTTCTCGATCTCGCCGCGGTGACCGCATTCATCGGGCGCTTCCACGTGAATGTAAACAAAATCAACACCGGACTTGAAAGCGTCGATCGCTGCCTGCGCTTTGCCTTCGTAGTTGGTGTGGACGTTGCCGGTAGCACCCGGTACGTCAATGGATTGCATCTGTGCGCAAAGACCGATACCCTTGATCAGATCGACCGCAGAGATAACCGCGCCCTGAATGCCCCATTTTTCGCCAAAAGAGGGAAGAGCGGGCTTCTTTCCGGGGCTCCAAAGCCAAGCAGAGTTGGCAGGACGAAGGCCGCGCGCCTTTCTTGCAAGATTGACAGGATGGTCCTTGAGAATCTCGTAGCTTTCCTTCATAAAAGCGTAATACTCTTCGCCACCTTCGGATACGGGCAGGTACTCCTTGATGCATTGTCCGAGAATATCGTGCGGACGCATAAAGGGATAATTGTCAGGCTTGTTCTTCCAGATCAGACAATGTCTGTAGCTGACGCCTGTATAGAATTTTCGTTCATTATTACCAAAGTGCTCCTGCAGGGCTTGAATGAGCTGATCTGCTTCTTCGGTCGTGATCTCGTCTGAGCTGTGGTCGATCATGATTTTATTCTCATAATCCTGCTCTTCGGAAAGAGTGACAAGATTACAACGGAAAGCAGTTTCGTCGGGCTGCATCTCAATACCCATGCTGACGGCCTCCAAGGGAGATCGGCCGCGGGAATACACCTTGGGGTCAAAGGAAAGAATTGACATATTGGCGGTATCACTTTCGGGTACCATGCCTGCTGGAACGTTATTGACAGTACCAACCAAAGATTCCTTGGCAAGAGAGTCCATACAAGGCTTGTACGCTCTTTGCATGGGGGTCATATTATCAAGCTGGGCAACATGTCTGTCTGCCATACCGTCCGGGATCAATACAAGATATTTCATAACTAGCTCCGGGATAAAAATATTCATACTATTATATCATAATACTTCAAAATATACAACACATTTCGGGTAAACATTCCAAAAAAATTTGCAAGTCATTCATACCTTTTCCGGGTCGAATCCTTGTTTTCGCTCTTGAAATATGATATAATGTGAAAAAGAACTAATTTAAGGAGATATTTTCTTGTGAACTCTCAAGAACAGCAAAACAATATTCCGAGAAGCGCCCGTGAGCAGACCAAGAAGCTGAAAAGGGTTATCATCATTACGTTTTGCGTCATGGTCGCATTCGTTGTGGTATATTTTATCTTTTCGACGTTCCTTTCCGATGCCATCACCAAAACTCTGATCGGATATTTTCCCTGGATTGAGGAAATCCTTGACGACGGAGTAGGGAACGAATATCAGGGGAACAACTTTACTAACATCTTCTATCCAATTGATTATGATCACGATATCATGAAGGACAAAGAATACCTGGGGCTTGACCGCAACGTATACTACTATGCGTCGTCGGATCAGTATGGTTCGGTTGTTGTATTGGATGAGGAAAACTGTGGCAAGCAGGCTATGGGCGTCACGCTGCTTTATGAGCTGATTAAGGCGATCATTGCGGGCGATGTGGATACCTACAACGCATGCTTCAGCGACTATTATTTTGAGCATAAGGAGATCGAACCTGATCCCGGTTTTACCATGACCCAGCTCTACGATATCAAGATCACAAACATGGGTCAGCGACGCGTCAGCGATGAGCTTGGCGAGTATACCCAATATGAGTTTGTGCTGCAGTATTCTATTCATAAGAACAACGGTACGTTCCGCAGCGATATAGGAAGTGATGAGAGTGCCGCAAATTATATAGTCATTACGGATAGAAACGGCGAGCTTTTGATAGAGAATACGCTGTTTCCGTACCATTTCAGCCATTGACGAGAGGAATAATTTATGCGTTATCAAGCCATTTTATTCGATTTGGACGGTACACTGCTGCCCATGAACGAGCCCACTTTTGTCAAGTATTTTTACGGAGCGCTTGTAGGCTACCTGACACCATCAGGGAATTATTCTCCCAAAGAAGTAGGGGAGGTCCTGCAGGGAAGTCTTAAGTACGTTATCGGCAACGACGGACACTGTACCAACCGACAGGCGTTCATTGATTTTTACGACCAGTATTATAGCCGTACAGGTGTTCGTGTCAATATAGAAGATATAGAGGCCTTTTATGCAAGTGTGTTCGATGAGCAGGTTCGTCCTTCGTGCGGATATGATCCCGCAGCTGCGGTGATCGTTGATTATATCAAGCATGAAAACGTTCCCATGGTGGTTGCCACCAATCCGTTTTTTCCTTGTATAGCCACACATATCAGACTTGGATGGGCGGGTCTTGATCCTGCGGATTTTGCCGAGATTACGACCTATGAAAACTACCATTACTGCAAGCCCAATATGATGTATTATCACGAGGTGTTTGTGCGTACGGGGGTTGATCCCGCAAAGTGCCTGATGGTTGGCAACAACGTAGCCGAGGATATGGTTGCAAAGCAGCTTGGCTGTGACGTATTTCTCATTGACCGTAATCTGATCAATCCTGAGAATAAGGACGTCTCGCAGTTTCCGCACGGTACCTTTAACGATCTGCTTGCATATCTGCGGCAAGATAAATAAAAAAGAGGCTCGCGCCTCTTTTTATTTGATCAGATGGATTCGATGCATTTATTGACCCAAGCCAGGATGTCAGCCTTTTCCTGATCTGTGATTTTGGTGTTGAACAGATTACCGCCGTTGATGTACAGAGTTTCTGGATAAACCTTGGTGCCTGCGATTTCAAGCAAGGAACGAACGTATGCGTCGCCATCAGCGTTACCGTCGATCATCAGAGCAACGTTCGCAGTACGGTTCTTGTTGAGCTCGGTAATAAACAGTCTGACATCATCCTTCAAAGAACCCTTGCAAGTAACTGCGAGAACAACCAAGCGCTCCTTATCGCAGGAATATGCGGGCGGGATGACGTCAGCCGCATTGATATTCAGATCAAATTCCTGCTTGATCATCTGGGTCATTGCAACCAGCTTCTTTTTACCGGGGGTGCAAAGTACGCGCATTTTAATAGCCATAATAAATTCCTCCTTACCGGTAAAATCAACCGGTTTTTCTTATTATAACATATTTTTGCGTACTGTGTAAAGGCTTTCTCGTAAAATCGGAAAATTTCACAGTTTTGAAGCGGCAAATTTAGTTAGGTTGTCTTTGCGAGAGGGTATTGTAGATCGTTATGTAAATTTTTCATACGTGCAAAGTAAAATTTATGTTGTAATCTTGTAATCACTCGAAATTTGTGATATAATGATCAAGATAGAGATATTGACTACAAAAGGGGACTGTTGTGAACCATTTATTTAATTATACAAAATCAAAGTTTTGTATAATTAAGGGGACTAAAGGAGGCCCGGTTTTAGCCCTTTTGAGTACTCCCCCGTGATTTCAGTCTGTTTTATCCTGCACAGATAGGTATTTTTGCTTCGTTGCCATACCGCCTCTTAGGTGCCTTTCCTGCTTGTTTTTGTCAAGCACCTCTTTTACGTGCAGATACAAGGATCTGTTCACACGCGGTAATACCTGCGTGACATCTTTATGTACAGTGCTTTTGCTGATCCCAAATCTCGCTGCGGCAGATCTTACTGTTGCATTATTTTCTATCAGGTAATTTGCCAGCAATACGCATCTTTCTTTTTCTGAAGATATGTACATCATTTATGATACCTCACACATAGTTTTCTGATTCAATGTATGCAGATCAATTCCATTTTATGAGTTTACGGAGATGCTTTATGAATTCTTATTATGATATCTGTTATGATTGCGTGCTTGAAGGCATGACTTCTATATCTGCATTGATTCATGGAATCGAATCCGGTTTCAATTCTCGTAAGATTCTTGCAGTAGTGGTAGATCAAGATAAAAAACGCAGTAAATACCGTGAGATCGGATATCTTAAAGCGATGTCTTCGGTTCATGATTTTCAGCTTTTGTTCGTACCTTCTACCGACATAGATTCGTTCACACTTGGCACAACTCATGGTGGCATCGTAGCTTTGTGCAGCGATCGCAGTTATCCGGGCTGTACTGATATCCCGTCAGATGGCTTCTGGGTGCTACCGGACGGTATTGAGGATCCTTACAATCTGGGCTTTGCGCTCAGATCCTTGTATGCGGCAGGTGTTGATGGCGTAGTCTTACCGCCGCAAAACCGTCTGTGTGCTGCAGGTATAGTAGCCAAATCTTCTGCGGGTACATCCGAACTGTTGGATATCCGCATTTGCGAATCCGAGTCTGCTATTGATGCTTTTTCGAATGCCGGCTATAAGATCGTTTGTGCAGGCATTCGCGACTCTGTCAACATCTATCAGGCGGACCTCAAGAAGCCCATATTGTTGGTCGTGGGCGGCGAAAAGCGTGGTATTTCGCGTAATATTTTAGACCGTGCCGATCAGATCGTGCGCATAAATTACGGACGACAGTACAACGGCTCGCTCTCGACGGCATCCGCTACAACCATCATTGCCTTTGAGGTGCTTCATCAAAACCAAATCGAACAATAATTATACAAAATCATACATAAAGGAACCTATTGCTTTGGAAAAGAAAAAGTTTAAAATCCCGAATATTTTCAATATGAACCGTGACGGCAAAGGCGTTGAGCCCGGCGAGGATACGACTCCGAATCTGAAGTTCTTCTTCAAGCTTCTTACTCGTAAGTTTTCTAACTTGCTGACGCTCAACCTGATGATGTTTCCTATGGTTCTGCCGATCGTTCTGTCCATCTACATCTTCTTTAACGGCCCTCAGATGCCGACGCTCGGAAGCCCAGCGTTCTCTGCCTTGATAGGTGCACATATGACCGGCGACGGTGGCGCAGAGCTTATGACAAAGCTCGCGAATCTGCTTCCACAAATCAATTTCATAACGTTTAATTCGTATGCAACCTGGTTGCCTTACGTACTGATCGGTATTCTGGTAATCACATGGGGCTGGCAGAACACAGGATCTACCTATATTCTTCGCGGCCTTGTACGTGGTGATGGCGTATTCGTGTTCTCGGATTATTTCTACGCAATTAAGAAAAATCTCAAGCAAGGCTTTGTACTTGGCTTGATCGATGCGGGCGTGATTATCGTACTGATTATTGACTTCATGTACACCTGGAGCGCACGCTCGGATTACTGGTCGTATCTGATGTTCTTTATCATCACCGCGCTGATTATTGTGTATCTGTTTATGCGTATGTACATGTATCTGATGATGATCACGTTCAACATTTCCCTTTACAAGATGCTCAAGAACGCCCTGATCTTTACTGCTCTCGGCATTAAAAGAAACCTCATGGCCGCCCTTGGAATTGTGGTTTGCTTGGCACTCTGGGCAGCGTTGTCGATCGTTGGTATCCAGTACAACTTCGGCGTACTGATGTTTATTCCCGCGTTTATCATGTTCGCTTTGACCGGATTTATCTCTGTTTATTGTTCGTATCCTGTTATCAAAAAGCACATGATCGATCCTATCACAGTACCTGCTGAAGAAGATTCTGAAAGCACGGAATCCGAAGAATAATTTAAGAAATCGAGCCGACCGCATGATGCGGTCGGCTTTTACTTAAGAGCCAACAACTCGCCAACTGTCACAAACGTAAAGCCTTGATCCAATAATTCGGGCACAAACAGCTCAAGCGCTTTTAGGGTTGGGCTGTTTGCACCAATATAATCGTGCATCAGAATGATATCTCCGTTTTTGGCGTTATTGATCACATATTCTGCTATTTGTTCGGGCGGTGTGTGCGCCCAATCAAGTGTATCTAAGTTCCACAAGACGTTGGTATATCCAAGATCGTGAATAATTGTACGCAGTTGCTCATTTAACGCCCCTTCGGGCGGTCTGAACAGTCTGACAGAAGCACCGCTTTGCAAAAAAATCTCGCGTTCACAATCCAGAATCTGCTGTTCCATGGCGCTGCTGTCAAGTCTTGCAGCATGCGAATGTGTGTTGGTGTGATTTCCTATTTCATGTCCTCTATCCAGCACTTCCCTTGTGACATCGGGATATTGCTTGACGTTGACGCCAATGACAAAGAATGTGGCTTTGATTTGATATTTATCTAAGAAGTCAAGAATCTGACGTGTTTGCTTGGGGTGTGGTCCGTCATCAAACGTGAGTACGATACGTTTTTGCGAACAAGTACTTGCGGCAGCAGGTATTGGTAGCATAGATATTATCAGCGTGACCACACAGACGTAAATCAACAGCTTTTTCATGATTCATTCAGCCCGATCTCATCCAAAGAACCAAATCGATAACCCATTGATTTCATTTCTTGAATCACTTCTTGCAGCACTGCCGCATTTGTTGCTGACGTGGGATGCAACAGCATAATCTCGCCGTTGTGAAGATTATCAAGTATTTTGCTTTTTGCAGCCTGAGTGCTCATTTGCTTTTGATTATCCCAATCCGCATAAGCAAAGCTCCAGAATACCGTCTTGTAGCCACATTCCTTTATGACTGATAAGGACTTTTTATCAAACGTACCTTCGGGAGGTCTGAAGTATTTGGCCATTTGCTTTCCGGTCAGTTCGGTATACGCATTCTCAAGAGCTTGTACTTCTGCAATAATGTCTGCTTTATCAAGCTTTGTGATGTTTTTGTGCATATTTGTATGATTACATACCAAATGACCCTCATCGGACATCCGTTTTACAAGATCGGGATTGCGGTCAATCAGATTTCCGAGAATAAAGAAAGCTCCCGGTACGTTTTCCTCATTGAGTACATCCAGAATCTTCTCTACATTTCCGTTTTCATATCCCGCATCAAAGGTCAAATACACCACCTTATCGTTTGAATCTTCTCCGTGCGCTTGATCTATATAGATTCCATCAAATTCACATACCCATGACAGATCACTGCCGAATTTGGGTTGACTGTGATCATCCGTACGCTTACAATACCAATTACATGCCCCATCTGCTGTTGCATATATGCAACAATTCATGCATACTATCGCCATAATGCTTAAAAGACAGCTCGCTCGTATCAATTTTTCATATCGCATATCCTCAACTCCTTCCTCCCTTTATTATAAACGGATTTTCGGAATATTAGCATGGAAATGCATCCCGTCATAATTTAGCAAAATGGATATGTATATATATGCATTATTGTCGAATATTACCATTGCAATTTATCATATTATGCAGTATAATATATTCATATTTTGAAATCCCCATAACTGAAAGGCAATTATCATGAAAAAACAAATCAAAAAGATCGTTCTGGCTTATTCCGGTGGACTTGACACCTCTATTATCATTCCGTGGCTCAAAGAAAACTATCCCGGATGCGAGGTGATCGCTGTTTCCGGTGACGTCGGCCAAGGTACAGAGCTTGACGGGCTTGAAGAAAAAGCTATCAAAACCGGAGCTTCCAAGCTGTACGTGCTTGATTTGAAAAAGGATTATATAGAAAACTACATTTATCCTTGCCTGAAGGCAGGCGCTGCTTACGAGGATTATCTGCTGGGTACCTCTCATGCACGTCCTTGTATTGCAAAGGGTCTTGCAGAGATTGCAATCAAGGAGGGTGCGGATGCGATCTGCCACGGCTGTACCGGCAAGGGTAACGATCAGGTGCGCTTTGAGCTG
>CAZCRV010000019.1:0-16085 GCA_964501175.1 uncultured Clostridium sp. | reverse complement strand
TGCCGCCGTTTGCGGAGAGCTCGCGAATGAAGTCGTAAGCTTCCTCGAACTTCTTAACGGTCTTCTGCAGGTCGATGATGTAGATGCCGTTTCTTTCGGTGAAGATGTATTCCTGCATTTTGGGGTTCCATCTTCTGGTGTGGTGTCCAAAGTGTACACCTGCTTCCAAGAGCTGCTTAATTGTGATGATAGACATTTTTTGTCCTCCTTCGGTTTTTTCCACCACAGAGTCGTTCGGTACGCATCAATTTCCGAGGCTTTTATTGCCGTCGGAAACACCGGTAGTACCCTGCCTTCCCTGTGTGTGTATTTTTGTATTATATGTTGGATTTTCCAACACACGGCGAATATTATAACATAGTTTATTTATCAGTGCAATAGTCAAAATCAATGTTTACAAATTGTTTACAACTATTTGCCAAATACTCTATGCTTTGGCTTGCGTTTTGGTGCACAGCAGGCGGTCACCTCCTCTGCTCCAAGACGCACAAGAACCGTATCCTCTCCGATGCACTCGATCCTTGCCCACGGAATGATCAGCTCTGTTGACTTTCCAAAGCCCCATAAGTTGCCCTGTCCGGGTACGACGATCGAGACCACGGTGCAATCATTGATATTGATCTCAATATCGCAAATCCTGCCCAGCCTTTCGCCCGAGCACACGTTGATCACGTCTTTGTCCGCAAGCTCCGAATAACTGCATAATTTCATTGTGATCCCCCCTTTCGGTTCATTATATGCCGAAATAGAGTAAACATATCAAAATCATTTATGCAGGTTGAGTCCTTTTGCGCTCAGTACGCGATACATCAGATAATAAACCAGGGATGCAACGGGCGTAAGCAAAAGTGAGAGTACGGGGATGTTGACCGTTCCGGTCAACGTACTCAAACCGGGAACGAACGTACAAATTGCAACCACGATCAGGTATCCGCCGAGAATCACCAAATGCAAAGGTGCAATTCTTCCCTTCTTCTCTTTCGCGCTGTACTCATATAAAGTAACGGCGAACACGGTACCCTGCAGCAAGGCTGTAGAAACAAAGCAAAGTCCTGTGCAGGTGCTTGGCTCTAATACGTCAAAGATTTGCAAAATAACCAAAGCCAGCCACAAAAACAGCGCGCTGACGCTTGCGCTGACTACGTTTGCGGTGTTGTATGCAATCGGCTTTTCAAGTCGTCTCATGATCGGATACGATGCCGCACGTGCCGATTGATTGGGAGATGCAAACGCAAACAGAATCACGGCTGCAACGTCAAAGATCAATCCGCTGATCATCAGCGACACGGCTGACAGCGTTTGCGTACCGAACAATGCAGGCAGCGTAACCAATAATAATCTGAAAAACTGTACTGTGATGAGATAGGTCATCATGTTTGCAAGATTATGATTGATTGCAAATGCGTAGTTTCTACCCGTGAGTACTCCATGCAGACCTCCGCCTCGCTTGCCTGCTCGGCGAAGGATGATATCCGAGCTGCGCCTGGTATTCTGCGATGCACGCTCGCTGAAAGGCTTGCCGTCCACAGGCATTTTATCGTAAAGAGATTCGGCTACCTTGTCCGATCTGTATTCTATAGAATCACAGGTCAGGCGCAAGTCGGTCATCTCATGCAGCTTTTGCATGGAATTGTCTACGCAATAGGACGCTGTGCGATTTCCTCTCTCACGCAGCTTTTCAATCAGGCCTGCGATTTGCGATTTGGTAAAGCCAAGGTATGCGCGGTAACTCCCGTAGGCCACGTGAAGGTCCAAGCCCTCGTCCTCGGCACGCACAGCGCGCAAAACGTCGGTCAATTCGTCACGGACAAGGCCGCTGTCGTTCAAGATTTTCATGCTTTCGGGAGTATCGGGCAAAAACGCTGAGACTCTGACGCCCGATGCAAGCAATTCGTCGCTGCATTGCAAGAACCCATACCCGATCTGATGCGCAAAGGCAAGCACGCCCACAAGCGTGATGCGCTGCTCGCTGCGGCTCATGACAAGCAAAATTCGATAACCCGATTCACGATAAATGCGGCACAACGTGCGCAGTGCAATATGCTCGCTGTCGTCAAATGGCTTTGTGTCCTCTCCCGACAACACCAACGTACAGCTCTGCAGCATTTGCTCGTTTTGGGTGATGATGACTTCGTACTCGCCTTGCTTTGTCTGATTATGCGAGATACACGTGTCCTTTTCATACGTTAGATGCGACGCAATTCTGGTCAACTCAATGGCGTCCTTATCCACCTTGACGTGATTGATCAAGGCATCGATCGGGCCATAGAGCCCTGCATCAAAGGAATTGCCCTCAGAAGATTCGGGCGGTCTTGCCGCCGAGCGGTAAAGATACAGATCGGATGCCAGTCTGTACACGTCGCGGTTGATCAACTCGGTCTGATTATAAATGCTGCCGCCCGCGTACACGGATTCCAGGTGGTATTTTCCATCGCTAATGGCAGAGGAATCAAACAGCAAAAGGTCGGTCATCTCACAAAGGCGATCGGCGGCAAGGCTGTTTTTCACAATGGCCAGCGATGCGTTTTCCTTTTGTGAAGCTGCAGAATCAATACCCGTGGCACACACGATCTCGGCAAGTGCTACGATATGCTCTGCAATTGCGGTACAGCAAAGCGCAAGAGCGGTTAAGAAGCAAGCTTCAAAGCTGAGCGTTTCGCGCAGCGTGACCGTCATCACCACGGTCAGCGGGATCAGCAGAATCGCCTGGATCATAGAAAATCGCAGGAAATAGCGACGAATGAACGCAATGCTGTCCGGCTCCTTTTCGCGCTCTGTGCCGGGTACCGTGCCATTGACTGCACCGATATAGGTATATTTGCCGGTTTCCACAGCAATTCCCTTTGCAAAGCCCTGTTCGATCACAGAGCCCGCATAAACGATATTCTCACAATTTTCCGGAAGAATGAGGTTTTCGTTGGGTAAATAGATGCGATCTCCGCTTTTATTCACGGTCGTGCGCAGCATCCGACGCTTGTGATCAACCACGCCCAGCTTGAATTGTGAGACGCGCAAGGAGTTTCCCTTTTCCAATCGCACGTCTGCGGGGCAGACGTCTCCGCAAGTCAAAACGACCAGATCTCCGGGCACGACGTTTCTTGCATCGGTGGTATACAGCTTTCCGCCTCGGATCACCTTGACCATAGGATTGGAGTACAGCTGCATCGTGTTACGCACATCATTTGCCTTTGCATATGCAAAAGCGCAAAAAACTGTGTTGCAAAGCATGATAAAGATGATGGTGCCGCCAAGCGCATACTGCTCAAAGAAGAACACGATCACCGCGACAAGCAACGTCAGGATCATAATGGGATCCAGCAGCATTTTGGCAAGATAGCGGGAAAGCGGCTTTTTGGCAGGAAGAAACAGCGCTTGTCTTGCATCGGGCTGGCGGATATTGAGTTTGGCTGCACGGCTGCGCGCCTGCTTACGCGTCAAGCCGGTAGCGGCATCCGATTCAAGTCTTTCGACGATCTGCTCTGTATCCATGGTATGCCAGGCATTTTTCATAGCCATACGTGTTTCCTCCTTTTATTTTTAGAAAATAGTAAGATCAACTGCAGCTAACCTTGATCTTACCCTCCTGGACAGAGATGGTCGCATGCGTATAGTGACTTTGGTAATCGGAAACGATCACCTCTGCGAGTGCGTCCTCCACGTGCTTCTGGATATAGCGACGCATGTTTCTTGCCCCGTACTTCTGCGAATAGGATTCGCTTGCAATCAGTGCGGCTGCGGGCTGCGTCCACTCCAGGGCAAATCCACGCTCGGAAAGCACGCCGGCAAGCTGGCCAAGCATAATGTTGGCAATCTTGACAAAGTCGTTCTGATCCAGGTGGCGGAACGTGATGACCTCATCAACACGGTTGATAAACTCGGGGCGCAAAAATTCCGCAAGTGCCTTTTCGGTATTGTTCTGCGCACCGCTTTGCGCGTCGGCGGAGAAGCCCATGATCGAGGATGAGCGGTTTGAACCCGCATTGGTAGTCATAATAATGACCGTGTTTTCAAAATTGACGGTCTTACCCTGCGCGTCGGTAATTCTGCCGTCGTCAAGAATCTGCAGCAGAATGTTGAGCACGTCGGGATGGGCCTTTTCAATCTCATCGAACAGCACCACGGAATAGGGTCTGCGGCGGATCTTTTCGGTCAACTGACCTGCATCGTCATAACCGACGTAGCCGGGAGGCGAGCCGATGATGCGAGACACCGAGTGCTTTTCCATAAATTCGGACATATCCAGACGGATCAGCGTCTCGGGAGACTGAAACAGATCCTCTGCCAGCGTTTTGACAAGCTCGGTCTTACCAACGCCGGTAGGACCTGCGAAGATAAAGGACACAGGCTTGCGCTTATAGGAAATGCCCGCGCGGTTGCGCTTGATAGCGCGCGCCACGGCCTCTACGGCGTGATCTTGACCGATAATCTTTTGGAGAAGTCTTGCCTTGAGGCTGTCGATACGCTCGTATTCGTTTCTCTTGATGGTGGTTGCGGGAATGCCCGTCCAAACCTCGATGACCTCGGCAAGCTGATCGGGTGTCAGCACGACCTTCTTGCAGTCCTCCTCAAGCGTTGCAAGCTTTTCGGCAAGCTGCATTTCTGTCGCCTTGATTTTTGCAATCTTTTCGTATCTGAGCTGCTCGTTTTTCTCCTGATCGGCAGGTGCTCCCTCCAGCTCCTCGCGCTCCTGCTTGAGTACAAGCAGTCTGTCACGGATCTCGTGAGACTCATTGAGCGGTGCGCTGGCAAGAGAGAGTGCGCTGGCTGCCTCGTCAAGCAGGTCGATGGCCTTATCGGGCAGATAGCGGTCGGTGATATATCTCTCCGAGAATACCACGGCGCGTCTGAGCACGTCTTCGGGGATGGTGATATTATGGAATTCCTCGTAATAGTGCTTGATGCCGCGCAGCATCTCCACGGAGTCCTCCACAGAGGGCTCGTTGACGGTGACGGGCTGGAATCTGCGCTCCAGCGCAGTATCCTTTTCGATGTGCTTGCGGTACTCGGTCAGCGTGGTGGCACCAATGACCTGGACCTCACCGCGCGAGAGTGCGGGCTTGAGGATATTGGCCGCGTTGATGCTGCCCTCGCCGCCGCCTGCACCGACAATATTATGCACCTCGTCAATGACCAGAATGACGTTCCCTGCCTGCTTGACCTCGGTCAGAAGGCCGAGAATTCTTTGCTCGAACTGTCCGCGGAACTGCGTGCCGGCCACAAGCGCGGTCAAGTCTACCTGGTAGAGCTCCTTATTCTTGAGCTTATACGGAACGTCACCGTTTGCAATGCGCAGCGCAAGTGCTTCTGCAATGGCAGTCTTACCGACACCGGGCTCACCGATCAGACAGGGGTTATTCTTTTGTCTGCGGCAAAGGATCTGGATAACGCGGGCAAGCTCGCTGTGTCTGCCCACGATTCTGTCAAGTCTTCCCTGGCGCGCGTGCCCCGTCAGATGTCGGCAATAAGTGTTCAGAAATTTATAGTTAGGACTTGCATCCTTCTTGTTCTCCTTTTTGCCGCCCTTCTTTTCCTTTTTCTGCGGCTGCTGTACGGGCAGATTTTCGGCGTTTTCCGCGTCCTCCTCGCCCTCGCCAAACAGCTTTGGCAGATCAATCGCGGGTGCGCCGCCATCCTCGTTATCGTCCATCTCGGAGGGCAGCTGGCTGTTCTGGAACATATTGTTGAGCTCGTCCTCCATATTCTCCAGCTGATCGGGAGAAAGCCCCAACTGACCGGACAAATCTCCAAGCATATTTTCCATGGGAATGCCCATCTCCTTGGCGCACTTGATACAAAGGCCCTTACTGACCTTTTTTTCGTTTTCATATTTGGTGACAAAGATCACCGCCACACGCTTGTGGCAATTGGAGCACATGACCATTTATCTAAAAACCTCCCTTGGTATCAATCTTCAAATTCATAGTAAACTGCGCTTTGACCGCCGCAGACAAGCACTTCGCCCTCGCTGCAAATCAGCATGGACTTGCCGTTGGTCTCGCAAGTAATCAAATCATAGGTCGCGTCCTTGACGCTGACGCGGGCAATGCCCGTATCGGTCAGCAGGAACAGCGATTCTGCGTAAACTGCTACGGATGAAAGACCTGCGTCAAAGGTCTGATCCATAACCATACTGCCATTTTTGTCTGTCACAATCAAACGATAGGTATCCGTTACCGCATTAACCGAAAACACAAGCGCTACGTATGCAGAGCTTGCATTCGCATATGCCAGCGGCTGCTCTGCGGAATACTTGATTCCCGAGATCTGCGCACCGTCGTGAACCGAAATCACGTAAGCGGCAGTATCACCTACCAAAAGTAAACGGTGCTGATCCAAAAACTCAATACTGTACGGAAACAGCCCGTCAAACACAAGCTCCGAGGAAACCTCTGCTTCTCCGGGAACGGCTATGACAAGCGTGGTCACGTACGCCCCATTTTTCATCCCGGCTGTTGCAAACGCAAGTCTGTCGCCCGCATTGTTGATAGCGGTACTGACCACCATATCTGTACGGTTATAGCGGTTGACCAACTCAAAGCGGTCGTTATACAGGCTCACAACACCCGCATGCGAATAGGATTCCGTGACAATGGCATAATATCCGGAATCCGACATAGCGCCCGCAAACACGGGATACTCACACTCCTCATGATGCACGCAAACAAAGGAATTATATACGGAATAGCGCTTTTCACCGATGTCGTACATCAGAAGATACTTATCCGAGCCATGCAGCACGGGATTTGTATAGTCGGGAGAGGCATTCAGCGTTTCTCTGCCCGTGGCCGTAAACAGCTGCAAGCCCGAATCTCCGCCAACGGCAAGACCACCGCGGTAGAGCGCAAAGGTCTGATTGCGTGCCGAGGTCTCGTAGTTGATCACGTTTCCCGAACCCGCCAAAAGATCGGATGCCGCGCTGATATCCTTTGCAAGATAATAGAAATTTTCATAGGTGAACAGCTCTATATTACAAAGCATGGCAACAAGGACAAACACCAAAAGCGCTGCCAGTAAAATCAAAAACAACGAATGATAAATATTGGAAATGCCGTCGTAATACGCGTTACGCGGCGTTTGCATACGGATCGGCTCTGCGACAGATGCCGCGTCCGCTGCTCTTTTACCAAAATTCCATTTTTTCATGGTGTCTCCTTCGGGATGTGTTCGTAAACCACGCGGTTGAGATAAAGTCCCATAGCCGGTGCGGTCATGCCGGCTGCCGCGCGATCCTTGGCATCAATGATGCTCGGAATGTCCTCGGGGTCGAGCTTTCCCTCAGCAACCGCGACAAGCGTTCCCGTCATGATGCGGACCATATTATAAAGAAATCCGTCCGCAGCCACGTAAAACTCAATTATATCCCCCCTGCGCTCCACTCTTGCATGCGTCACCGTGCGCACGGCATGGGCAACCGTTGCGCCCTGCGCCATAAACGAGGTAAAATCATGCGTACCGCAATAGTACTTGGCTGCCTTTTGCATATTGGCAAAGGCTTGGTCGTCTATGCGCTTGTGATAAAACCAGGCGCGATTTTGCTCAAACGGGCTGCGGCAAGGCGAATTGTGAACGCGATAGACGTATTCCTTATACTGCACGTCGTATCTCGGGTGGAAATCGCTGCTGACAAACATCGCTTCATACACAGCGATATCCTCGGGCAGATGCGCGTTGAGCGCAACCGCTATGCGGGATTCGGGGATAGAGGTAACCAGCTCGTCCGTTCCGCGCTGTGCAACGGTGACGCAAAACATGTTGGCGTGCACGCCGCTGTCTGTTCTGCTGCAGCCCACAATATCGCAGCGCACGCCAAACAGCTCGGCACATGCGCGCGTCAACTCACGCTGCACGGTCGGCTGCTCGCCCTGCACCTGGTATCCGTTGTATGCAGTTCCCAAAAAGGACAAGCGCAAAAACAGCTTCATGGTCTCCCTCCTCGAAATTTAAAGTGTATAACCGATATTCCAGTAATTGCAGGACACGATTCCCGCAAGTGCTGCTACGGACAAAACAAGCACAATGATATCAAGCGCACGCATGCGCATGGTTGTCATGCGGGTTCTGCCGTCACCGCCTCGATAGCATCGGCAGGTCATGGCGGTTGCAAGCTCAAAGGCACGTCTGAACACGGATGCAAACAACGGGATAAGAATCGGGATCAGCGATTTAATTCGCTTGATCAGATTTCCCTCGGTAAAGCCCGCGCCTCTTGCCTTTTGTGCTGCCATGATCTTTTCGGCCTCCTCCATAATGGTAGGAATGAATCGCAGCGCGATCGACATCATCATGGAGAATTCATGCACCGGCAGCTTGAGATGGCGCAAGGGTGAGAGCAATCTCTCGAGTGCATCTGTCAGCGCGATGGGCGTGGTGGTATAGGTCAGCAGCATGCAAGTGCCGATGATCATGCAAAGAATACGCAAGGCAATGAACAGCGCGCTGTAAAGGCCTTTGGAATAAACCTCAAAGATCCAGAATGACCACAGCGGTGCAGCCCCTTCTTCTTTTGTCAGAAATATATTGATCGCCACGGTCAGGATCAAAATAAAGGTGACCATCTTCAAGCTGCCGAGCACTGTTTTAAGCGGCACGCGGCTGAGCATGACCAGCAGTAAGGCCGATGCGGTAAGCAGCGCAAAGCCAAGAAGATTCTTACACAAAAAGGCGGCAACGATATACAGCACCGCGATGATCAGCTTGATGCGCGGATCCATTCTGTGCAAGGGTGACCGGGCAGGATAGTATTGCCCAAGTGCGATATTTTTCATGGATAATAATTCCCTTTTTTGTATTATTTGAGTTTGAATACGCGGATCAGCTCGGCAATCGCCTGTTCCTTGGTGCAGACAGACGTATCCACCGCAAGACCTTGCTCCTTCAGCAGACGCATAACGCGGGTGATCTGCGGGATATCAAGACCTGCCTTAACCAGCTGATTGCTGTCAGCAAACACGCTGTTCTTGGGCCCTGTGAGCATCACTTTTCCGCCGTGCATAACAATAACGTCATCACAGTACTCCGCCATATCCTCCATGCTGTGGCTGATGATGATCACAGTCGCTCCCGTGGTATCTCTGTATTTCTTGATACCTGCAAAAATATCTGCTCTGCCCGCGGGATCCAGTCCGGCAGCAGGCTCATCCAGCACCAGCACCTCGGGCTGCATGGCCATAATGCCCGCGATAGCAACGCGGCGCTTCTGACCGCCCGAAAGATCAAAGGGCGATTGCTCTAAAATCTTCGGCGACAAGCCGACAAAGCTGACGGCATCCATGACAAGCTGCTTGACCTCATCTTCGGCAATTCCCTTGTTTCTCGGGCCAAATGCGATATCGTTAAATACGGTTTCCTCAAAGAGCTGATACTCGGGATACTGCATGACAAGACCTACGCGGAAGCAAAGGCGGCCGCCCTTGTATTGTTTATCACCAATGTCCTCGCCATCCAGCAAAACCTTGCCCTCGGTAGGCTTTTCAAGGCCGTTGAACAGCTGCGCGAGCGTGGATTTGCCCGAGCCAGTATGTCCGATCAGACCCGTGATGGATTTTTCCTTGACTTCAAAGCTGACGTTATCCAGTGCCTTGACCTCGAACGCCGTGCCCTTACCGTAGTAATACGAAACGTTTTGTAATGCAAGCTTTACTGACATGTCGCACCTCCTGCCAAGAGAATGATGCGTGCGCAGTCCTCGGGGGTAATGCCGCATTCCTTGATCGGCATGCCCGCCTTGACAAGCTCCTCAATCAGCTGCGCGCATTGCGGCAGCTCAAGGCCTGCTGCACGAAGTGCCTTTGCATCCGAAAAGACCTGCGCGGGGGTTCCTTCAATGGCGATTTTTCCGTGATTGAGCACCACCACGCGATCTGCGCGGACGGCCTCTTCCATATAGTGCGTGATGGTCAGCACCGTGATACCGTGCTCGCGGTTGAGTTTTTCCATAGTGGCAACAATGTCCTTACGTCCCACGGGATCAAGCATGGCGGTGGATTCGTCGAAAATGATGCAATCCGGCATCATGGCGATCACGCCCGCAATGGCAACGCGCTGCTTCTGACCGCCCGAGAGTCTGTGCGGCTCTCTTTTGGCAAACTCACTCATGCCAACCGTGGCAAGAGCATCGTCCACGCGCCGTCTGATTTCCTTTGGGTCAAGTCCCAGGTTTTCGGGGCCGAATGCAACGTCCTCCTCCACAATGGTGGCCACCAGCTGGTTATCGGGGTTCTGGAACACCATCCCCACCTTTTTGCGCAATTCAAATGCCATATCCTCGGTCATGTCCTCGGACAAAATATTGACACCGTCCACCCAAATCTCACCCTGCGCATTCTCAAGATCGTCAATGACTAAGTTAAGCAGCTTAGCAAGCGTGGATTTGCCCGAGCCGTTACGGCCGAGAATGGCTACGTATTCGCCTCTTTTGATTGTCAGATCAATGCCGCAAAGAACGTCGTCCTGTTCCTTGCCCTCTTCCTTGTTATAGGAAAACTGCAAATTTTTGATTTCAATGAATTCTGCCATACTTACCTCTGCCAGCGAGAACTTGCACCGCAAGGCAGATAGCTGCCTGTGCGCGTGACCTTCAGACCAAGCTCACCAGATTCTACGTAGCCGCCAAACTTGCGCTTGACGTTGAGCTCAAGCAAATAACTCATGGTCATGGGAGAAAGACCCGTCGTATAGGAGTTGATCAGGAAAAACAGCGGATCGTCAGAAAGCAGTTGAGAGGCAAGGCCGACAAATTCATCCACGCAGTCCTCCAGCTTCCATACCTCACCGTTGGGGCCTCTGCCGTAAGATGGCGGGTCCATGATAATGCCGTCGTATTTGTTACCGCGTCGGATCTCGCGCTCCACGAACTTCTTGCAGTCATCCACGATATAGCGGATAGGAGCATCCTGCAGCCCCGAACGAGCCACATTTTCCTTTGCCTGCGCCACAATGCCCTTTGCCGCATCCACGTGTACGACGGATGCGCCCGCCGCAGCGGCTGCCACGGTGGCACCGCCCGTGTATGCAAACAGATTGAGCACCTTAACGGGACGATTTTGCTCGCGAATCAGCTGTGAGAACCAATCCCAGTTGGCTGCCTGCTCGGGAAACAGACCCGTGTGCTTAAAGCCCATGGGACGCAGCACGAAATTCAGCTCGCCGTAAGAAATATTCCAGGATTCGGGCAGTTTATTCTTGACCCAGCTTCCGCCGCCCGAGGAGGAGCGACGGTAAACACCGTCCGCGCGCTTCCATGCGGGATGATCGGCCACGCCCTTCCAGATAATCTGGGGGTCGGGTCTGACCAGTATATATTTGCCCCAACGCTCCAGACGCTCACCGTCCGAGGTGTCGAGCAATTCGTAATCCTTCCAATTTTCAGAACACCACATATTAATCTCCTGTCGGTTACTTGTTATAGTAGCTTGCAAGGCGGGAGCAGCCGCTGTGCGCATGACAGATGGCAACTGCCAATGCGTCGGCCGTATCGTCAGGCTTGGGAGGCTTGGGAAGTCCCAAGAGTGAGGTGACCATGGTAATCACTTGCTTTTTTTCGGCTCTGCCGTATCCGACCACCGCCTGCTTGACCTGCAAGGGGGTATATTCTGCAACGCGAATGCCATGCTGGATGCCCGAAAGCAGCACCACGCCTCTGGCCTCGGCCACTGCGATGCCCGTGGTCACGTTGGTATTGAAAAACAGCTCCTCAACCGCCATCTGATCCGGCTTGTATCGCTCAAAAAGCTCGTTCATGCCCTTCCAGATCATTTCAAGACGATCCTGCGTAGGAGTGCCGGCAGGCGTCTGTATTGAGCCGTAACCAAGCGTTTTGAATCTGACGCCGTCGTATGAAACGACGCCCCAACCCACGATCGCAAGACCGGGGTCAATGCCAAGTATGACCATAATTCCTCCCATGCAACAGTTACCCATAATAATTCACATTAAATTATAGCACTTCTTCGCGCGCGTGTCAAATACTATTTATTAAATTTTATTTTTTTATAATAATATCCGAATAATCGTTTACAAACGAGACAATTTATGGTATAATAGGATAGATTATCTGCTTTTGATCAAGGCTCCAGACAAGACACAGTAAAGAATAATGGAGATAGTAATGAATATTATCAAAATACAACCGGGAGATCTTTTGCATCTCAAAAAGCCGCACCCTTGCGGTTGCGCTGACTTTTTGGTCATTCGCGTCGGCAGCCAGGTGCGCGTGATATGTAAGGGCTGCGGAAGAGATATGACCGTGGATCGCATGAAACTTGAAAAGGCGATTAAAACTATCACAGTATCCGAACAAGGGCAAAACACAGGAAAGGACCAAAACGAATGAAACTCAATCGTACTGTTGCAAAGGACGGACTGCTCAGATGCACGACCCGATGCAGATCCGTAATTTCCGAATATTGGTATATATTGGTCGCCATGCTCATCCCTGCCGTGCTGGTGTATCTGATGTATCTTTCCAGAGGTCTTTACCCCTTTGGAAACGGTTGCGTGCTGGTGCTTGACCTCAATGGTCAGTACGTCTACTTCTTTGAAGCCCTGCGCAATTTCGTCATCAACGGTGACACGAGCATCATTTACTCGTTCTCACGCGCCCTTGGCGGTGAGTTCATGGGTATTTACGAATACTATATCGCCAGCCCCTTCTCTTATCTGGTTTGCCTGTTCCCCGAGGACAGAATGTGTGAGGCGCTCTTGTTCATGTTCATGGTCAAGGCTGCTTTCTGCGCAGGTACCATGGCGTTTTATCTGCACAAATCCGAGGCGCGCATCAACCGCATCGGCATCATTGCCTTCTCGGTCATGTACGCGCTGATGTCCTACTGCATCACACAGCAGAACAACACCATGTGGATCGACGCGGTCATCTGGTTCCCGCTTGTCATGTACGGGGTGGAGCAGCTGATCAAGTACGGTAAATACAAGGTGTTTGTCGTGTTCCTGACGCTCACTCTTGTCAGCAACTACTATATCGGCTACATGGTCTGTATTGCGGTTGCCATCTACTTCTTCGCTTACCTGTGGGGCTTCAAGCAGTCCAACAATCCTTATGGTGAAAGATACCACGGCTGCCGCTCCTTTATGCGCATTGCGTTCTATTCGTTGCTTTCGATCGGTATTGCGGCATTCATCGTATTCACCGCTTACTATTCCCTGACCTTTGGTAAAACTGACTTCTCGGATCCCAACTGGGCGTTTACCTCGCGACTCAACTTCCTTGAGCTGCTTTACAAGTTCCTGCCCTCGTCCTACGACACGGTCCGTCCCGAAGGTCTTCCCTTCGTTTATTGCGGCGTGCTGACGCTGCTGCTGGTGCCCATGTTCTTCTTTAACAAGAAGTTCAAGACCGGAGAAAAGATCGCATACGCCGTTCTGATCACCATTTTTGTGTTCAGCTTTGCCACAAGCTCGATCGACCTTGTATGGCACGGCTTCCAGAAACCCAACTGGCTTAACAACCGCTACAGCTTCATGCTCTGCTTCTTCCTGATCGTCATGGCATACAGAGCATTTGCCAACCTGCGTACGGTCAGCCGCAAGCCCATGCTAGGCGTTGCCGCCATGATCGGCTTGTTCGTAGTCATTCTTCAGGAATTCTCTCCCATGATCAAGGAGGATCTCAACGAATACGTGGACGTGCACGATTTCCAGACCGTTTGGCTGACCATCGGCTGTCTGATCGTGTATACCATCCTGGTCTGCCTTATGCCGCGCGTCAGAAACAAGGAGCTTGTCTCCTGCGTGCTTGTCTTCTTTGTTTGCGTGGAAATGTTTATAAGCGGTCTTTGCGACCTCAACGACCTTGATAAGGACGTTACCTTTACCAAATATTCCTACTACAACGACTATCTTGACACGGTCAGGCCCATTATCAACACCGTGCAGGAAAACGATACCTCCTTCTACCGTATGGAAAAGACCTACCATCGCAAGCTCAACGATAACCTTGCGCTGCAGATCCGCGGTCTTTCCAACTCGACCTCGACGCTCAATGCCGATACCATCTATTTCTTGCGCATGATGGGTTATTCCTCCAAGTCACACTGGTCGCAGTATCAGGGTGAAACGCCTGTCAGCGACTCCTTGCTTGGCATCAAGTATATCATGACCGACAAGGATTACGATAAATACTACGGCGAACCCGCGTTTGACTCGGACGACTATGACAACGAGACCTATGTGGTCTATCAAAACCCGTATGCCATGAGCATTGCTTATGCGGTAGACGAGGATTTCGTCAATTTCCAATTGGATGACTACGAGAATCCCTTTGAGCGTATGAACGCCATGATCTCCATGATGCTTGGCGAGGAACAAACGCTGCAGATCTTCGTTCCCTCCACGCAGCTTTCCATGACAACCAAGGACGTTACCAAGGGATCTGCTGCCAGCCACGACCTTTATAAAGGCGACGGCGGCTCGATCATTTTTGAATACGAGGTGCCCAAGCACACCGAGCTGTTCGTTTACTTCCCCACCGTATATTCCAGATCGGTCAACATGACCGCAAACGGCAAATCGGTCGGTAAGTGGGGTGACAACAACACCTGGAGAATCGTTTCGATCGGTGAGATGGACAAAAATGAGCTTGAACTCAAGCTGACCATCAAGAACGATTACGACAACTTCTATCTCTTGCAGGATCTTGAAAAGCCGTTTATCTATTCGCTGGATATGGAGGTATTTACCGAGGCGATTACAAGATTGCAGCAAGGAAACGTGCAGATCGATCCCGAGAAATACCGCGAGGACTATCTGCCCGGCACTATCACGACCACCAAGCAACACCAGCTGATAACTACCACAATTCCCTTTGACAAGGGCTGGCAAATTCTGGTGGACGGCGAAAAGGTGGAAACCTTCGAGCTTGCAAACGCCCTGGTCGGCTACTATATCGAGGACGCGGGCGAGCACGAGGTGCAAATGATCTATTGCCCCAAGGAGCTTGTGCTCGGTACGGGAATTTCGATCATTTCGGTCATCATCTTCTTCCTTTTGATCATCTTTGAAAAGAGACTTTGCCGCATCAACGGCTACGGTGAATTCTTTGCAATTCCCAAGCCCTCAGTTCCCGAGCAATTACCCGAGCCCGAACCCGAACTCACCCCCCGGCCCGAGTCGGATGAGGCGCAAGAACACCAAGAAACGGACACAGAACAAACGACACAACAATAAAAACAACCACGGGGCAGAATGCCCCGTGGTCTTTGAAGGAGACCTTATGTATTACTATATCAGCGGCACGCTCGCACTCAAAAATATGGGCTTTGCCGTGATCGATGCGGGCGGCGTTGGCTACAAGCTGACAGTCAGCCAAAACACATACGACAAGCTCCCGCTTGCGGGAAATCCTGCCAAGCTCTATACTTATCTCGCAGTCCGTGAGGACGGCATTGAACTGTTTGGCTTTTATGATGAAACCGAGCTCTCTTCCTTCCAGATGCTGATCACGGTTTCGGGCGTTGGCCCCAAGGCAGCCATGTCCATCCTCTCGCTTCTGACACCCGAAAAATTCGCCCTGGCAGTTTGCACCGAGGATACCAAGGCAATTTCCAAGGCAAGCGGTATTGGCCCCAAAACGGCAGCCAGAATCGTGCTGGAGCTCAAGGACAAGCTGATCAAGGAGCACGGCGGTGAGTTTAATGCCGCACCCGAGATTGGCGCATCCTCCAAGGGTGGCGCACCTGCACGTGGAAAGCTGACCGAGGCACTGGACGCTTTGATGGTGCTGGGATACCAGAGAGCCGAGGCGACACAGGTGCTCAAGAGCATGCCGACCGAGCAGATGACGCTGGAGGAAACTATCCGCCAGGCACTCAAAAAGCTGATGTAAGGGAGAACACACAATGTTTGACGAACAGGACTTTGACTTTGAAAACCGTATTGTTTCCACAAACTACTCCCCCGAGGACTCCGATATTGACGCGTCTCTGCGCCCCAAAACGCTGGGCGATTACGTAGGCCAGGACAAGGCCAAGGAAAATCTGAAGGTCTATATTGAGGCAGCCAAGATGCGCGGCGAGTCGCTTGACCACGTGCTGCTCTACGGCCCTCCCGGACTTGGTAAAACCACACTTTCG
>CAZCRV010000018.1:0-16207 GCA_964501175.1 uncultured Clostridium sp. | reverse complement strand
GCCTTGGTCTGGCTTTCAAACTGCGCGTTTTCCAGCTTGACCGAAATGATGGCGCAAAGACCCTCGCGCACGTCGTCGCCCGAAAGATTCTTGTCGCTGTCCTTCAGGATGCCGTTTTTGCGCGCATAATCGTTGAGAACGCGCGTCAGCCCCGACTTAAAGCCGGTCTCGTGCGTACCACCCTCGATGGTGTTCATATTATTGGCAAAGGTCATGATGCAGTCGCTGTAGGAATCGTTATACTGCAGCGCAATTTCGGCCACGCTCGTGTCCTTTTCCGCCTTCATGTAAATGACTTCCTTATGCACAGGATCGCAATGCTTGGACTCGGTCAGGTACTCGACGAACGTGGAAATACCGCCCTCAAACTGCAGATCCGCCATGCGCATCTCTTCGCCATCTTGTACGCGCGCATCCACCAAAACCAGGTGCACGCCCGCGTTGAGAAATGCCTGCTCGCGCAAGCGATTGAGCAGAATATCGTAATCAAATACGGTCTCTTCAAAGATGGTGGGATCAGGCTTGAAGGTGACCTTAACGCCGTGCGGACGCTCGGGGCACTCGCCCTCGCAGCGGAAGGGACGCGCCACAAAGCCGCGCTCAAAACGCTCGGTGTAATGCAAGCCGTCCACCGAGTCGTCAAGCTCCAGCCATTCGGACAAGGCGTTGACAACCGACGCACCAACGCCGTGCAAGCCGCCCGCAATTTTATAGCCGCCACCGCCGAATTTACCGCCCGCGTGCAGAATGGTATACACCACCTCGGGGGTGGGAATGCCCTCCTTTGCGTGCATACCGGCAGGGATACCTCTGCCGTTGTCCTCAACTGTCACGCTGTTATCGGGATTGATGGTCACGCGAATGGTGTCGCAATACCCCGCAAGCGCCTCGTCGATCGAGTTGTCCACGATCTCATAGACCAGGTGGTGCAGACCGCGGATCGAGGTGGTACCGATATACATACCGGGACGCTTTCTGACCGCTTCAAGGCCCTCAAGCACCTGAATCTGACTTTCGTCATATACGTTTTCTTTTTCTGGGGTAAGATTCTGATTTTCTTGCATTTCTTTATCCTTTTTCTGATTATTTTACAAACGATTTTATGGAGCAGACGGATCGTTCAATCTGTCCGAAAGCGTGGTTACAGAGAGCTGCGAAAAGCAGATCTTGCAGCCGTCCTTGGTGCGGTAAAGCACAAAGGATTTGGGAATTTCCTCTCTGGCCGAATCCACAAGCCCCAATTTCTCGGCGCGGCTCAGATATTGCTTCGTCGTGACCGAAAGCGTGGCGTTATCGGTGTCAAAAATCCCGATAATGTCACGGCTGCGGATGTTTTTATTGTTTCCGACGTGTAAAAACATGGTTATATCTCTTTTCTTTGGTATGTGCCCCCGTTGACCAGAATGGTATTTTTCGCGCCTGTCCGGTCAATCTCGCAAGAGGTCATGATCACCTGGCGATCGGTAATTTGCTCAAGCAGAAACGCGCGGCGTCCGGCATCCAGCTCGGAGAGCACGTCGTCAAACAAAAACACGGGGTATTCGTGTCCACTGTGTGCACAGGAAATTTCGCCCTCTGCCATCTTCATGGCAAGAGCAATTGATCTTTGCTGCCCCTGAGAGGCAAAAATTCGCGCGTATTTGCCGTTAAGCTCAATTTCGAGGTCATCTCTGTGAATGCCCCACAAAGTGCTTCCTGCGGCAATTTCTCGGTCGTGGTGCGACATGTAAAGGCGCAGATAGGCGCGCTCGCAGTATTCTCTGTCGGCGTACATGTCCTCTTCTACGTGTGCCTTGCCCATGTATCTGACGCATACCGATTCCCGCTCGCCCGACATTCCTTCGAAAAATTCGCCCACGTGCGCGTTGAGCGCCTTGACGTATTCGTATCTGACTGAAGAGAGGTAAGCCGCCTCGTGCGCAAGCTGCGTGCTCCACAGCTCCACCGTGTCGTCAAAGGTCTTACGGTCGGTCTCTGCAAGCTTTAAGAGGCTGTTTCTTTGCTTGAGCAGCTGATTGTACTTTTGCAGCGAGCGGATATAGGCCGGGTGCAGCTGCGAGATGGCAACGTCCAAAAAATTGCGTCGCTCGCCGGGTCCCTCCTTGACTAAGGAGAGGTGCTCGGGGCAGAAGAGTACGACGCGGAAATTACCAAGCAATTGACTGGTACGTGCAAGATTGACGCCGTTATGAAGCACGCGTCTGCGCGACTTTGTACAAAGCTGCATTTCGATGACCTGCTCTCTGACACTATCCTTGAAATGCTGCACGACGCTGCATTCCTCCTGCCCGAATCGCACAAGCTCGGCATCCTTTGCCGCACGGAAGGTTTTTCCCAGCGCGCAAAGGTAAATGGCCTCCAGCAAATTGGTCTTTCCCTGGGCGTTGTCACCCACAAGCACGTTGACGCCGCTGTCAAATTCCACCTCTGCGTGCTCGATGTTACGGAAATTGGTGACCTCTATGCGATTGCATTGCATACCTGTCTTATTCCTTCATTCTAACGGGCAAAAGCAGGAACAACTCCTTGTCCTCGCTCTGCTCTACGGGCTCGATGTTGATGCTGGTCAGGGGAGAGGTCATGCTCAGCTTGACTCTGTCTGCAGAGCAAGCGCGCAAGGAGTCGATCAGATAGCGGTTATTGAAGGCAATGACCAGGTCGTCGCCCTCGTGCTCCACGTAAAGCTCCTCGTAGGTAGAGCCCGCGGTCGAGGTAGCCGAGATCTTGAGGTAATCACCAGAAACGGTCAGCTTGACGTGAGAGCGCACGCTACCCGCAATTCTCTCCTCGGTGACAAGCGCTGCACGCTCCAGGGCACTGATCAGCACGGCACGGTCCAGGCTGATGGAAATGCGGTGAGTGGTGATGATAATGCGGTTATAATCGATATAGTCGCCGTCGATCAGACGAGAGAAAAAGATCATACGATCAAGGTCAAATACGATGTTCTTGCGGCTGGTATAAACGGTGACGGTTGCTTCTTCATCGTTATTGAGCATTCTGTAAAGCTCATTGACCGTCTTGCAGGGGATGATGAACGAGAAATCAGAGGTACCCTGTGCGTCGATCTCGGTATTGACGTTGCACTTTGCAAGCTTGAAGGAGTCGCAGGATACCAGGTACAACGTATTGCCGGTAATGCGGAAGTGCGTACCGTTGAGCACGGGACGCTGGTCGTTGACGCCCATGGCGTACATGACCTTGGAGAGCATTTCCTTGAGCACGCTCTGCTTGATCACAAAGCCGTTTTGTGAGGTCAGCTTGGGGATCTCAGGGAAGTCCGCGCCCGAAAGCGCGTTCATTTTATGCGAGGAGTTGGCGGAAACAATCTCAGCGCCCAGCTTTTCGTTGACGCTCAGGGTCACGGTCTCGCCTTCCATGACGCGAATGGTCTGCACAAATTTTTGTGCATTGATAATATAGCTGCCGGGCTCTTCCACCTCGGCGTTAATGACGAGGTGAACGCCCTTTTCAAGGTCAAACGTGGTCAGCACGCAGGTATTGTCCTCTTTTGCTTCAAACAAAATGCCCTCTACGGCAGTCAATGTGGATTTACCCGAAACAGCGCACATCAAGGGGGCAACGGCGTTGCAGATCTCCTGGCGGTTGAATACGATTTTCATAACAGCACTCCTTTTTGTTATATCTCGCGCGCACGCGAGAGAGATAGAGAGATAATAATTTAGTAGTTTTAATAATAGAACATGTGCAAAATGTGGAAAAGTCGGATTTCGCTTACAGCGCAAAGCTTTTGGGTGAAAAATCTCTGTGATTTTTTATGGAAAACGCTGTAGATTGGCACAAAGCAAAATGTGGAAAAGTCAGAGAAAAATTTTATTTTTTGGTCGCGTGTGTCGCACCTTGGTACGACGCACGTGTCGCTGTGGAAAATTTTGATCAAGTTTTCCACAGATTAGACTTAACTTTCCTTGACGGCCTTGATCAGCTCGTCGATCTCAAGCGAGAAGGAGGAGGAAGATATCATCTTCTTTTCCACAGTATCGATCGAGGAAATGATGGTGGCGTGGTTGCGGTTGAGGATCTTTCCGATGCCGGGAAAGGACATGTCGGTAATGTTACGGATCAGGTAAATGGCAATGTGTCTTGCCTGCGCGATGTCCTTTGTACGGCGCTCGCCCAAAATGTCCTCTTTCTTAATGCCGTATTTTCTGTACACGGCCGAAAAAATCTTGTCGACGGTGACGTTTACCGGCTCGGCGCCGCCAAGCAGCTCGTCAATGCAGCTGCGGGCCACGTCCATGGTGATGACCTTGCCGTACACGAAGCCGATCGCGCTCAGCTTTCGCACGGCGCCCTCGATCTGTCGGATGTTAGAGCGCAGATTTTCCGCAAGGAACTCCAGTACCTCGTCCGAGATCTGAATGCCTATCTGGTCGGCCTTCTTTTTGATGATGGCCACGCGCAACTCGGGGTCCGGCGGCTGAATGTCTGCAATGAGTCCCCATTCAAAGCGGGTCTTGAGTCGGTCCTCCAGCGTTTTGATATCCCTGGGCGGCTGGTCGGAGGTCAGAATGATCTGCTTGCCGTCCTCATGCAGGGCGTTGAAGGTGTGGAAAAACTCCTCTTGGGTCGAAACCTTGCCCGCGATGAACTGAATGTCGTCGATCATGAGAATATCGCAGCTGCGGTATTTCTCGCGGAACTCGTTCATGGTGCGATGAGACATGCATTCGATCATCTGATTGGTGAAATCCTCGCCCTTGATGTAAATGACCTTGATATCGGGACGCTTTCGCTTGAATTCGTTGGTAATCGCGTAAAGCAGGTGGGTCTTGCCAAGTCCCGAGGGGCCGTAAATAAAGAGCGGATTGTAGTCGGTCGCAGGGTGGTTTGCCACAGCCACGCAGGCAGCGTGGGCAAACTTGTTGGAGTTTCCGACGATGAAGTTGTCAAAGGTATATTCAAATTTAAAGGGGGGCATGGTCGAGCCCAGCGTGGGCTTCTGAGCGGGCTGCTCCTTTTCGGGTTCGGCTGCTTCGTTTTGGGCTGCACGCACAAAACGGTCACGCAGGGATTCCATTCCCTTGGTATCTCCCGAAAAACGCAATTCCACGTCCACGTCCATGCCGAGATTTTCCGAGAACTTTTGCTTGATCTCGGGCAGATATTTACTTTTGATCACGTTGATTTTAATCTCGGACGGTGTCACCATGATAATGGTGTTATCCTCAAAGCTCTGAATTTCCAAGCCGCCGAACCAGACGTCGCAAATCAGATCTCCGAGAGTGCCTCGATAGTATTCCTTAATTCCGTCCCAGAGTGCATTGAGCAGATCCAGTATTTCCATTATGTTTCCTCTCCCGTATGGGTAACTTAAAAATATATATATTTATAGTTATTATATATTATAACATATAATAGCCGTAAAAGCAACCCCGTAAGCACTTTTTTTGCCGTATTTGAAGAAAAAAAGTTTACATTTTTTCCTTGCTTTTGGGTCAGAATTGCGGTATAATAGATTAAATTTATAATTGTAAATTTTTTGTGAAAAGAGATAAAGTATGCGAAAAATCAGATATGGAGTCAAGGGCATGATGTGCGCGGCTTGCGTCAGCCACGTCGAGCGCGCGGCAAAAGCCGTGCTTGGTGACGGACAGATAGAGTTCACCGTCAGCCTTCTGACCAACTCCTTGAGTGTGACTTACCCCGACGCATACAGCCCGGGGGAGATCAAGAAAATTGAAAAAAAGCTTGCTGCCAAAATCAAATCGGCGGGATACGTGCTCACAGAGGACGCAGGACAGAATCAATCGGCGCACGAGGCACAGAAACAGCAAAAGGCTGTGCTTGTCAGATTCGTGCTCAGCGCGTTCCTGACAGGACTTTTGATGTTCGTATCCATGGGTAATATGTTCGGCGTGCCCTTCTTGCAATTTTTCTCCGAGCCGGAATACGCGCTTTCGTTTGTCATTTTACAGATGATACTGACGATGCTCGTGCTGATTTTGAATTACGGCTTCTTTTTACGCGGTTTCCGCGCGCTTTTTCATCTCTCGCCTAATATGGATACCTTGATTGCCATCGGCTCGTCTGCGGCGTTTATTTACGGCGTGTGGGCGGCTGTGGAAATCGGCATTGCGAGTGCTACAGGTAATGTTGAGCTGCTGCATTCCTGGATGCATTCTTTGTATCTTGAGTCCTCGGCTATGATCGTCACGCTTGTCTCACTTGGTAAGATGCTTGAAGGCAGAGCCAAAAATAAGGCGGGAGCGGCCGTGCGTGCGCTGGCGTCGTTGCTGCCCGACGAGGCAACCGTTCTTCGCAACGGTGAGCACGTGCAAACTCCCATTGCAGAGCTTGCGGTGGGTGACGTGGTCGTGGTCAAGCAGGGACAGGCCATTCCCGTGGACGGCACGGTTTTGGAAGGTCACGGCGGTGTGGACGAATCCCCCTTGAGCGGTGAGAGCATTCCCGTGGAAAAGGACGTGGGTGACGTCGTCAGCGGCGCTTGTACCTTGGTCAGCGGTTATTTGACCGTACGTGTGGACCGCGTGGGGCAGGATACCGCACTGCAAAAGATCATCAATCTTTTGGAGGAGGCTGCTTCCTCCAAAGCACCCATTGCCCGCATAGCGGATAAGGTCAGCGCGATCTTTGTGCCGAGCGTTATGGGAATTGCATTGATTACGGCCATCGTTTGGCTGATCGCAACGGGCGGAGATATCAACCAGGCGTTGAGAAATGCAATCTCCGTGTTGGTCATTTCCTGTCCTTGTGCGCTCGGACTTGCCACGCCTACCGCTATTATGGTAGGCACGGGTCGAGGCGCAGGTGAGGGCGTGCTGATCAAGAACGGCGAGACCTTAGAGGCCTTGCACGAGGTAGAGTACGTGCTTATGGACAAAACAGGCACGCTGACCAAGGGCAAGCCTGCCGTGTCGCATACAGAGGTGTTTGAGAATACAAGCGAGGCTGATCTGATATCGTATGCGTACGCTGCCGAGAGCTTTTCGGCACATCCCTTGTCAGCTGCGGTGTGCAGCTATGCAGAGGAGAGGGGCGTGGCTCTCTTGCCTGTCTCCGATCATTTTTCCAGCGTGGGAAACGGCATCGGTGCCATGGTGGACGGCAAGAAAATTCTGGTCGGTAAGCCGCAATTTTTAATTGATAACGGTGTTTTATTCAAAAATGAGTACAAGGACGCGTTTGACACGTGTCAGAAAAAGGGCATGACCGTGGTTGCCGTGTCTGCAGACGAGTGTGCGCTTGGTATGATCGGTATTTCCGACCCTATCAGAGAGGAAAGTGCCAAAACCGTATTTGCGCTTTCGGATATGGGAATTACGACAGTTATGCTGACGGGTGACAATCCCACAACCGCAACCGCCATTGCAGCCGAGGCGGGAATTTCGACTGTTCACGCGTCGCTCTTGCCGGACGATAAGGAGAAAATCATCCGCGAATACTGCCAAAAGGGAAAAACGGCTATGGTGGGCGACGGCATCAACGACGCACCGGCCTTAGCGCGTGCTGACGTGGGCATTGCCATTGGCTCGGGTACCGAGGTTGCCATTGATTCGGCCGACGCGGTGCTTTCCAAAAATTCGCTGCTTGGCGTAGTGCAAGCCATAAGACTTTCGCGTGAAACGGTCAAGATTATCAAGCAAAATCTTTTCTGGGCACTCATTTATAACAGCATCTGCATTCCGCTTGCGGCAGGCGTGCTTGCTCCCGTTGGTATTGTGCTCAATCCCATGATCGCCTCTGTGGCCATGAGCTTTTCCTCGGTCAGCGTAGTGTTAAATTCGCTAAGACTCAAAAAGCCGGCCAAATATAAGGAAGGCGTCAAATATTCAATTCATCATAAAAGAAGAGGTAAAAATACTATGGCAGAACAGATTATTGTAATGGACGTGCAGGGCATGATGTGTCAGAAATGTGTTGCACACGTCAAAAAGGCTCTTGAGGGCGTCAAGGGCGTCAAGGCAGTAGAGGTTGATCTTGACAACAATACCGCAACCGTGACCTACACAGGCAAAAAGCCCGAGGAGTTGGTCAAGAGCGTGAGTGAAGAGGGCTATCCCGCGAAAATTAAATAAAATAAAAAAGGTTGATCAGACTGCAGGATCAGCGGAAAAATCGACAAAAATCAATAGGGCAGCATCAAAAAATGCTGTCCTGTTGTTATTTAGTAAAAAAGTGTCGGCAAGGAGGAGCAAGCCCCTTCCCTACCGCCCGATATATCGGTTGAGCGAATTTGCTTAGGTTTATGAAATCAAACCCTATACGGGTAGGGGAGGGGCTTGCTCCTCCTTGCCTGTTGCAACTAACTATTCATATCTGAAAACAGGACTGCCTTTTTCAAAGCAGCCCTGTTTATTTATTTTTCTCTGATTTTTCAACCCTTTTTCTTTGCAAAAATCTTATCCACGCAGAATTTCGGGATGCCAACGTCCAGCACGAACAGGAAAGGAACGATGACGGCAAGCACGTAATAAATGATCGTCATGACGTTGTCGGACAAGAGATAGCTTAACAAAAAAGTCAGCGGCAGGATAATAGCGATCGAGGTCACGGGCAGGCCTCTGTACTTTTTGGTCGCGCCGCCCTCGGTCTGCTGACGCTTGATCTCCAGCACGTTAAAGAACGCAAGGCGAATGACGGCACAAAGCACGAACAACATTAGCAAAATGATACCCACGACAGAATCTACGCCGTTGAAATACAGAAAAATGGCAGGAAACGCGCCAAAGCAGATCACGTCGCAAAGAGAATCCAGCTGAATACCGAAATTCTTTTCGTCGTTGGTTCTGTTTTTTTTGGATCTTGCAACAACACCGTCAAACATATCGCAAATGCCCGAAGCAGCAAGACAGGCCATAGCTGCAAAAGCGTTGCCTTCAAAGGCAAATTTGATGCCCAGCAAGGAAGAAACAAGGCTTAAGTAGGTCAGAATGACCGTATAATTGTAAAAACCTATCAAACGCATAATAAAACTCCTATTGATGATGCTGGCGATGAGCGCTCCATACGTCCATGGCGCGTGAGGCTGCAAAGCCTGCGACAAAGCAAACGATGGAGACGATCATCACTGTGGGAGACAAGAAATCGGTGGGAATGATTTTGAGTGAGGATGCGATGACAAAACCTAAAATGACGCGACACATCAGCAAATTGTGCTTTTTGTAAAGCATGTTGATCAGACGTGCCAGCAGCAAAACGGTGGCAATAATACCGATTAAGAAAGGGATCAGCACAGAAAACTGTAAAGAACCGATGCCTGCGGTCAGCTTCTCGTAAAGACCGAGCTCAATTAAAATAGAAGACGAGGTCATACCGGGCACGATGGTGGAAAGACCCCACAAAACGCCGCAGAAAACAAATGCCAAAAACGAGGGAGCCATGGTGGTTTGCACACCGACCTCGATCAGATGAAAGAGCAGGTATGCAAACGAAAGGGAAATGACGAAGGGCATCCAACTCTTTGAGGTATTGCCTTCTTGTGAGTCTTTTGATATCAGCATTTCGGGTAAGGTTCCGCAAATCAAGCCGAAAAAGAGCATAAGTGCTGCGGGCTGACAAAGGCCGAATACAAATTCTACCAATTTGGCAAGCAGTACGAATCCAAGCGCCCATCCAATGGCAAACGGAAGCAAAATTCCAAGGTGCTTTTTGAAGCATTTGATGGGGTTTGATAAAAACTCCATCATCGGCTCGTAAACGCCGAATACCACGCAGAGCACGCCGCCGCTGATGCCGGGTAAGATGGCACCCACGCCCACAATTGCGCCCTGCAGCGCGTAAAGCAAGGATTGAAGAAGAATTTTAGTCATGGATCTTGCCCTCAAATTCATTTTGAACAATTGAAATATACTGTTCAAAAAGCTCTGTCATAACGGCAAATTGCTCGGGAGTCATTTTTTTAAGGGCTCTTTGCTCGGCCTCGGAAACGGGCAAAACAATGCTTTGTCCGCGCTTTTTTCCTTCCTCGGTCAGGCGAATGATCTTTCTTTTGCGCTGACCGGGCACGTGCTCAAGTCGCGCATATTTTTTAAGAATCATCTGTGCCACGATCGAATTGACCGTCTGCTTGGGCAAGGACCACATGGCGCAAAGCTCCTGCTGCGTATATGAGCTGTCCTCTTCAATCAAGGATGACCAGATCCAAAATTCATTCATGGAAATGGAATTCTGACTGATGGCTTGCTGATAAGCGTTCAGATATTCCTTGATTTGCGTATGAAACTGCTCGATTTGCTGCATAAGTACCTCCAAAAAGTCCTAATTCGGACTTTATGCGTTTATTATAGTCCTGTTTCGGACTTTTGTCAAGAGAGTTTGTCGAGTTTTGCAGAATTTTTATTAAAAAATGAGAAGTAAAAATCTACTTTCCTGTGTGGCTACGAAAATAGCGGCAAAATAAGAACAAATACAAACAGAAGTCTTGAGTAGGCTCATAGAGGGATACACGCAGAAACCGTTTAGATTCGCATTCTCCCCCCTGCGCTTGAGACAAGCCGGCGCATCCTTTCCCCCCTCCCGGAGGGGGGCTTTGAAAGTTGTCATTCGCTTTTTGAAATTATTACTCATCCGATAACGGATATTTTTTCGTTAGTTTAATATAGAAAAAATTAAATCTCATAACGGTTAAGTTTAGCAAAGGAATGCCTTCCTTCATAGCCCCCCTCCGGGAGGGGGGAAAGGATGCGCTGGCTTGTCCCAAGCGCAGGGGGGAGAATGCGAATGGAGTGGATTTTTAACGCTGATGCGGTAACGGAAACCGAAATGCCTTTCTTTTATATTCAAAAAAAAGCAGGAATCTGCCCATGCTTGAGCAAATTCCTACAAATTTCGGTATAATTTCAATTCTCCCCTGCGTAATAAGCCTCCAGCACGCGTGCGGCAGAAAGCGAGGAATACGAGCCTCCCGCACCCTTTTCAATGACCACTGCGATCACGATCTCGGGCTGGTCGTAAGGCGCGGCGCAAACAAACAGCGCGTTGTCCATCAAATTTCCGCCAATCTGTGCCGTACCTGTCTTACCGCCCACAGTCACGGGCACGTTGCGCATGAAATTCTTGACGGTTGCGCTTTCCTCCACCATCATTTTCATGCCAAGCTTGACGGTATCTAAGGTATTTTGTCTGATATCCAGCGTGGAGAGCACCTGCGGCTCTGACTTTGCAACCGTTTCATTGGTAAAATAGGTTTTGACCGAGCCAAGCAGATGCGCGGCATAGCGCGTGCCGCCGTTGAGAACGGTGCAAACGTAGGACGCAATCTGAATGGGGGTAAAGGTATTGTCCGATTGTCCGATGGCCGCGGCAATGGTATCGCCCGGCTGCCAGGTGGCAAGGCCGTTTTGCTCGCGATAATCCTCGCCCGCCAAAATGCCAATCTCCTCGTAAAGCTCAATGCCGGTTTTTTGACCAAGGCCGTAAAAGGAGCAGTATTGGTTCATGCGGGTAATACCAAGCTGTCTGCCAAGGTCGTAAAAATAGCAGTTACAGGAAACGCAAATGGCGGTTGCGGCGTTGATATCGCCGTGTCTGCCCGTGCATTCGGGCTGATATCCGCTGTAATACGTGTAAACCTTGTTGCAATGCAGTAAGGTCGATGCGTCCACCACGCCCTCCTGCATACCCGCTACCACCATGCCAAGCTTAAAGGTCGAGCCGGGGGCGTAAAGACCCTGCAGCGCGCGATTGTAAAGCGGCTGAGCAGGATCGGCAAAGAGATCTGCATAGTCAAGGTTATAGGTGGTCAGGTCAAAGGTGGGATAGGATGCAATGGCCAGCACCTCACCCGTGTCCGGATGCATGGCAACGAGCGAGCCGGATTGACAATCCTTATTATACCCGCGGTCGCGGATGTATTTGATATTTTCGGCAAGGCCGTCCTCGGCCGCGATCTGCAAATTGATGTCAATGGTTAAGTAAACATCCTTACCCGCCACGGGCATGGTTTCAAAATATTCGTCCACCAAGTTGCCGTTTGCGTCAAATTCCATGACCTTGACGCCCGACGTACCGCGCAGGTAGCTCTCAAACGCTGCCTCACAGCCCGAAATGCCCACAACGTCATTCATGTTGTAGCCAAGCTCCTTGTAATATTCCCAATCCTCGGCGTAGATCTGTCCGATCGTGCCGAGAATGTGCGAGGCGTAGCCGGGATAGACATACTGACGTTCGATGTCATAGGAAAAGGCAACGCCGTCAATGGCCTGCTCCTTGATCAGCGTCATCATGGAAAGCGAGATATCGGTGGCAAACGTGTACTGATTGAGCCCACCGAAGTTGTTGCACTCCATGTCGTAATAGAGTTGCAGAAGCGCATCGATCTGCGCGTCGGTGTAGAGATTCTGATCCGTGCTCTGCTCGTCAAGGCCGTATTTGTGCATAAAGTACTTGACCAGCTCCTCGGGCGGGATAAAATCCTCTGGATTTTCTGCGTAATGCGCCTCCAATGCGGTCACGGTGTGAGTTTTGACGTCGTCCTCAAGCTCGTTGGCCGCAATGCGTCGCAAAAGGCGATAGCGCATGGTGGTGTCCTCAAACACGTCCGACTTGTAATAGAGATTGGGGTACGAGCCGTCCAAGGGATAGAGATTCTCTGTTCTTTTTTCTGCCTCGTTTGAGTTGTTGAATACGTGCAAAAGCAATAAAAGCTGCTTGTTGCGGTCGTAATCGTCGACAGGCAGGGTCTGATCGTCCAGCACGAGATTGTAAACGTACTTATTGGTCACAAGCGGCACGCCGTTGCGGTCGTAAATCTGTCCGCGCGCGGCGTTGACCGTCACGTAAACGAAGGAGTGATCCTGCACGACAGGCTTTTCACCCGTGAGCACGATACCCACCATGCGGAACACGTAAAGCAGGCAGATCAGACAAAAAATGACTGTCAAAATTAAAATTCTGCGTGAGATTTTGTTTGTTTTCATGCCTTACCTCGATCTGTAGATCAGCTGCTTGGAGGTCAGCTTGGGGTGTTCGATAAATCTGCCAAGACCGTGGCAGACCGCGTCCATAGGCTGCTTTGCCACAATCACGCGCACGCCCGCGTGCTTGCTGATCAGCGAGGCAAGACCCGGAATATTGGCGCCGCCGCCCGTCAGCATGATACCAAAGTCGAAAATATCGCCCGCAATTTCGGGGGGAGTTTCCTCAATGGTGGTAATAATGGCGCGGATAATGGCCTCTAAGGGCGCACGCAGAGCCTGGCAGACCTCGCCCGAGGCAATGGTCTGCGTGGTTGCAAGACCCGTGCGCACGTTTCTGCCGAAAATCTGCATAGAGCCGCGGTCAAGGTCGGGGGATGCCACCGCCAGCTGACGCTTGGCCATCTCAGCCGCCGTGTCGCCTACGATCAGATCCTTGCGGTATTTGCAATAATTGATGATCGCCTGGTCAAATTTGTCGCCGCCCACGCGCAAGGATTTTGCGCGCACAATGCCGCCCGAGCTGATCACGGCAATCTCGGTCGTGCCGCCGCCAATGTCGCAAACCATGCAGCCACGCGGGTCGGAGATGCGCAAGCCCGCACCAAGCGCAGCGGCAAGAGGCGCGTCGATCATGGCAACCGATTTTGCGCCCGCGTCCAGAAAGGCGGTCTCAATGGCCAGTCGCTCTACGTCGGTCAGTCTGTAGGGGCTGGCTGCAAGCACGATGGGCTTGTTGAAAAATCCCGTGCAGTTGGTGCGCTCGAAAAATTCGTGGACCATGGTGGAGGTGACCTCTAAGTTTGTGACCACGCTGTCCTGAATGGGTCTGTAGGCCGAGAGGTGCACGGGAGTCTTGCCCACCATACGGCGGGCGTCGCTGCCCACGCATACCACCTCGTGGGAACGGTTGTCAATGGCAACGGCGGAGGGAGAGCGCAAAAATATGCCTTTTTCCTTGAGCCAAAAACGTGTATTGGACGTACCGAGATCGATACCGATATGCTTTGCCAAAGCTCTCCCTCCTTTCCATAAAAGTTATGATTGCCCTTCGGGCAAGTGATGGTGCGCTTCGCGCAGTTATGATACGCTTCGCGTAGTTATGATTGCCTGCGGCAAGTTATAATCTGAGCAAATCAATCCCAAACGCCCGGTGTGCAAGGTCGCACATGACGTTGACGGGAAGGCCGACCACGTTGAAGTAATCGCCCTCAATGCCCGTGATCCATCTGCCCGCAAGACCCTGAATGGCGTATGCGCCCGCCTTGTCAAAGGGCTCGCCCGAGTCAAGATAAAGCTCAACGTCCGCCTCACTCATAAGCCCGAAATGTACGGCGGTCGAGGCGTGCGAAACCGCGCCCTTTCTGTTACCCTCTGCGTCAATATAGCAAAGTGCAATGCCTGAGAGCACGTGGTGCGTTGTGTTTTGCAGCCCTCGGATCATGCGGCGTGCGTCGTCGCGATCGTGCGGCTTGCCCAAAATCTCACCGTTCAGCGCAACCACCGTATCGGATGCGATGATCAGCGTATCGGGCAAAAGTTTGTCCTGCGCGTCAAGCATATTTTGCACGTCCTGCGCCTTTTGCAGGGAAAGCTGCTCAACAAGCAGCGCGGGGTCTTTCTGATCGCTGCACTCGTCGGTGTTTGCTGTCATAATCGTAAAGGGAACGCCCAGCGTTTCAAGTATTTCTTTTCTGCGGGGCGATTTGGATGCCAAAATGACTTTCATATACGTAGAAACTCCTGTCCGATGATAGGCAGTAAAAATGAGTATACCTATCCATACTAATCCAAGTATAAGTATACCACAAAATATAGTGGTTTGCAAGTGCTTTTGCGTGTCGCGAAAAAACTTTACAAGATGTTTTTATTCATCATTTCCAAATATTGTTCCTTGCACCGACAAGTGTTTTCTGTTACAATATTTCTGTTGACTTCCATGACTGCAGCATCGTTGGAATTTTTATGAAAGGATGCAAAATATGACATTTTTCAAACGAATACGCCGCGCGCTGCAGAGCCCGCGATACACGGTGCCCGTGTGCGCGATATTGGCAGGGCTTTCGGTGGTATACAGCGGATACGCCACTGTGGACATGATAGAAGGACGGAATGTTGGCACGTGGAATCTGATGGGCGGAGAAGCAATTGAGCCGCAAGATTCGCTCTACATACCCGAAATTTTCACGGAAAACGAGCAGACTGATGGCATGTACGACACCGAAGCATCCGTATTTGCCACCGAGCGTCCGATCGAGTCAAGTCCGTCCGAGCAGCCAGAAACAGAGACAAGAGAGGAAAGCGTCAGCATCGCGGGCATGCTGCAAAAGCCGACGCAAAGTACTGAGTCGCAGACGGCAAAGCCGAGTACGCAAACGACCACTAAACCGCCCGAACAAAGCACGCAAAAACCATCGGAAAGTACCTCGAGCGGTACGACAAACAAAGTAACCGGCTGGAACGTGACCTACAATCAGGCAAAAAATATGGTCAAGGCGGACAGCGCGTATGATTATGAGGATCTGTATTGGCTCTCCCGCATCATTTCAGCCGAGGCTAAGGGCGAGAGTTTTACGGGACAGATCGGTGTGGGCACGGTGGTGCTCAACCGCGTCAAGTCAAAGCAGTTTCCCAATACGGTCAAGGGCGTGGTGTTCGACAAAAAATACGGCACGCAATTCACGCCCGTGGCAAACGGAACAATTTACAATACCCCCACCCAATCTGCCGTTGTCGCAGCCAAAATGTGCCTGGACGGATATACGCTTTCAAATTCCGTGCTGTATTTTCTCAATCCGTCCATCGCCACGTCGTCCTGGATTCAAAATAACCGCAAATACGCCTTCCGCGTCGGAAATCATGAGTTTTATTATTGATTTGACCGAAAAATGAAATAATAGCAGAAGTCTTTGATTATGACCTCTGCTTTCATGATAAGGGGGAACGCGCAGAAACCGTTCGGATTCGCATTCTCCCCCTGCGCCTGGGGCAGGCCGGCGCGTATATTCCCCCCTCCCGGAGGGGGGCTATGAAGGTAGGTATACTTCACTTCAAACTTAACCAATATGGGATATGATTTTTACACTAAAACTAACTGAAAGTATCTGTTTTCGGATAAGTTAAGAATTTCAAAAAGCGAACTATCACTCTCATAGCCCCCCTCCGGGAGGGGGGAATATTTGGTGCTGCCCTGTGCCAAGCACCGGGGGGAGAACGCGAATCCAAACGGTTTCTGCGCGTAACATCCCAACAAAAAAGGGGCTGAGTCAAAAGCTTTTTAAGAAGCGAATGGCTCAGCCTTTTGCTAT
>CAZCRV010000017.1:0-16665 GCA_964501175.1 uncultured Clostridium sp. | reverse complement strand
ACCCCACCGGCTACGTGGGTACTTATCCGCTGCCCGAGGCACAGCTGGACCGTTTTGCTCTCAAGATCTTTATGGGCTATCCCAGCGCGCAGGAGGAGATCAGCATCATCAAGGCACGCCGCGATCACAGCCCCTTAGACGAAGTCAACGCGGTGCTCTCCGAGCAGGAGATCCGCGAGATCCGCGAGCTGGTTACCACGGTAGAGATCAATGACGAGCTGTACAAGTACATGGTCGATCTGATCTGCGCAACCAGAAAGCACCCCTCCCTGGCGCTTGGCGCATCCCCCCGAGCAACCGTTGCGCTGATGCACCTGGTTCGCGCGTATGCATTCCTGCGCGGCAGAGATTATGTGCTGCCCGATGACATTGCTGCTATCTTCCGTGCTGCCATCGGCCACCGTCTGATGCTCAAGCAGGAGGCAAAGCTCAATCACATTACCGCAAACGACGTCCTTGGCGAGATTCTGCGTACGACCGAAGTGCCTTATAAGGGCAAAAGAGAAAGTAAGACTACCGTATAATTTACGCTAAGGAGAAATTCGATGGAACAGTCCAAACTCTGTCCCCGATGCGGCAAAAGCATCCCGGCGGGTAGAACGTACTGCCTCAGCTGCGGTGCGACGGTGGCAGTCAAATGCCCCGATTGCGGCAAGATTCTGCCGCCCAACCCCAAGGTATGCGACGGCTGCGGACATTCGTTTGTGCGAAAGACTGTCAAAGCAAAGAAAAAGGCAAAGCTTGTGGACTACGCCAAGCTTTACCGCGTCCTGCTTTGGGTGCTTTCGGGCATTCTGATCGTCTGTCAGATCGTATTTGTCTGCCTGGACGCCATTCGTCTGACAGTCCCCGACGTGTTGGATCTGCGTGCCGGCGGCATGGGACTATTTTCATATTTTTTGGGCACGCCGCCCTCGGGTCTGGACGTGTATCTTGACCTGTTCAAGCTGTCCGAGGAGGATATTCTCGGCGCAGCCCTGGGCTTGCAGGCAGCGGGCGTGTTGTATTTTGCCGCTCTGGTCTGCAGCCTGATCTATGCGCTGATCGCGGGCTTCAACCTCTTTAGCCTTGGCCCCAAGAGCGTCAAGCAAATGACGCGCTGGGCGGGTATCGTCTCAGGCCTTGATCTGCTGGCAAGCGTGCTGTGCATTGCGTGCGGCGCGGGACTTGCATCGCGCCTGCGTGCTGTGGAGAGGTACGTGGAGGACGGCATCAAGCTAACCAACGTCACCGCCTTTGTGCTGATCCCCGCGCTTTTGGTGCTTGGCACGCTGATCGTGCTTTACGTCATTTATTACAAAAAGCAGGAACAGAGCGCAAAGGAAAAGACCTTAAAGGAGATCTTTGTCAACGAAAAGACAATTGCGCTGGCATCCAAGATCCGTCTGCCCTCCACCAAGCGCGAGCGCGAGGCTTACGCGCGCGGCAATGACATGGGCAAGCGAGGCGCCACCATTGGCCTGACCAAGAATTTTTGGTGGTATCTGGCCATTCTCGGCGCCGTGCTGATCTTTACCCAGGCGCTCAATAACCCCTTCTCGCACATTCTGTTCATTTTCCTGGTGCTTTTGCTGCCCGTTCTCTTCCTTTATATGCTGACCGCCAAGATGGCGCTCAACGTATACATGATGTCGGACGCAGAGACCGTGGAAAAGAACCAGCCTTACGTCTATCATTTCCGTGTCAACAACAACTCCATCTTTGCCTATCCCTTCGTGGAGGCCATGATGTGGCTGCCGCAGGCAAACAGCGTGCGTTGCACGCTGCGTACGGTGCGCCTTTCCATGTCACCCTTTGCAAGCTACGACGTGGGCAACGAGGTCAAGTTCCGCTTCCGCGGCACGTATGATATTGGCGTCAAGTGCTTTTACGTATACGATTTCTTCCGTCTGATGCGCGTGCGCGTGGACATCGAGAACTATAACCAGGTCTACGTTCTGCCCAGAAAGCTCAACCTTGACGAGGCGGCCGCGCAGGCCATCTCGGACAGCGTGGCAAGAACGGTACGCTCGCCCATCTCCTACGACCGTCTTGAGGTCAGCGACATCCGTGATTACCGCATGGGTGACTCGCTCAAGAGCATTCACTGGAAGCTTTCGTCCAAGAGCGAGCAGATGATCGTCAAGGAGTACAATACCGGTACTGCAAACATCACCAACGTCTACTGTGACCTGGCACGCACCTTCCCGGATGCTCCGCCCGTACAGCAAACCGAAGAGGAGATGACCCGCAAGCAGACCAAGGCGCAGAAAAAGGCCGAAAAGCTGCAGTATGCGTCTGCCCTGGCGGTTGCCAAGGACCAGGGGCTCAAGCTAAGTCGCGAGCAAAAGGCCAAGCTGCGCGAGGACATTCACGCATCCGCCGAGGAAAAGCGTGCAGCGCAGCAGCTCCCTGTCGAAGAGGATGAAAACCTGCTTGCATCCGAGCTTTACTATGAAGATATGAATGAATACTTGGCCGACGGCGTAGTCGAGCTGACCGTAGCCGTGCTGCTTGAGGAATTCAGAAACGGTAAGATCGTCAATCTGATGTGGTTTGACCGCCGCAGCGAGGCAGGCGCGTATTGCGTCACGCTGCACGGCAAGGAGGATTTCGAGCTGATCTTCCGCGAATTTGCAACGGCACCTCTGTGCGCTCCCGAGGATACCGTGGCAAGACTTTGCGCCATGGCTGCAGAGACGCAGAGCACCAAGCAGATCTTTGTCACGGGTGCTGTGGACCGCGCGTCGGTCAGCGCACTTTGTTCGATCCCGGGTATGACCGAGGGCGCAACCTTCGGCTCGTCGCAGGTCATGCTGTATAACCCCGAGGAGCGCTTTGCCAATCGCGCACAGAGATTGCGCTATATCGAGGGCTGCCGCGCGCAGCTGGCAGAGAATGGCCTTGTGCTGGTAGAGGGCAGATTGCCCGAGCAAAATGAGGGGAGGTGAGCGGCATGGCTAAAAAAGAGAAAAAGGTCAAAGAGCCGAAGCAGAAAAAGCTGAAGCAAAAGAAGCAGAAAAAGCAAGAGCCGCTTGTTCCCGAGCATCAAAGACCTCTGATCTGTCCGCCCGACCGGGCGGGCAGGGGACTGCGGACGCGTATTTTCGGATACGTATGCCGCTGCCTTGTTGTCATGTGCTTGACCTGGGCATTGATGATGTTCTTTGGCGGTGCGTTTACCGGATCGTACGGCTTCTGGGTCGGCGTTTCCGAATTTACCATGCTGGGGCTTGCTCTGTTTGCAACCGCAGTCTTTGGATTGATCTGCTATAACCGCTACACCGCTCTGGGCGGTCTTGCGCTGGGCGCTGCGGGGATTGCAATCCTTTCTCCCAACGTCGTGCAGGGTGTGCTGGCACTCTACAACGGCTTTTTGTGCCGCTTGTATCTGTCCAGATTCACGATGTATCTGTCCAATCTGGGCATTGGCGTGCCGAATCTGACCTCGGGCGAGTCGCTGGCAGCGTATTACCTGGAAAAGCTGACCGCTTACGGTGCGGACGGCATGCTGATCATGGCGCTGCTGCTCTCTGCGGTATTCGTTCCGCTGATAGCCAAGCGCACGCGCCCCGTGCTGCCCACCATCACCTGTCTTGTCATCATCGTGCCCGTTTGCGTATTCAATATCGCCTCCAGCGGTCTTGGCGCGGGCATGCTGATCGCGTCGGTTGCCGCCGTGCTTGTCATGTGGGCATACGACAAAATGTTCCGCCGCCCCGCAGATGTAAACAAGTACGATACCAAGCTGCAGATGTTCACCGAGAAGGATAAGCCCGCTTACCCCGAGGAATATTTGCAGAAGCAGCGCGAAAAGGCCGAGAAAAAGCTGCAAAAGAAGCTGGCGCGCGAGCAAAAGAAGCAAAAGCGCAAAAAGGATAAGACGGTAGAGGAAGAGATCTCTTCTTACTTCGAGACCCCCAAGAAAAAGGTCAAGGTCAAAAAGCCGCGCCTGACTGAGCAGGAAAAGAAGGCTCTCAAGTTGCAGAAGAAGCAGGAAAAGCTGCACAAGAAAGAGGTGCAGAAGCAGGTGCGCGTCGCCCGCCGCTACGAGCAGGTGACCGACAGCGCCAAGAGCGCGATGGGCGGCTTTGCATCGGCTATTATGCTGGCGGTTTGCGTCATCGTGATCATCATCCCCGCGCTGACCATCAAAAATCACATGGTCATTGAGCTTTTGGATGAAAAGATCTCTTATGCAAGAGCTTACGTGACCGCTGCACTAATGGGTGACGACGAGCGCCTTGACGAGCTGGAATACGAGCTGGACAATAACAATTTCCTCCCGCATTCCACCGAGCTTGAGCACATTACCTTTGACGGCACGCAGCTGTTTTTTATCGAATCGCAGTATCCTGCCAACCTGTATTTGCGCGGTTGGATCGGCGTGGATTACAAGGATGGCGCGTGGTATCCCGCTCAGTCGTCGGACGACGAGGAAAATCCGAGTGCATTTGACGCCTGGAGAGACCTGTACGGTACGGGGCAGCATCCCTCGGATCAGATGTTTTACGATTTCTACAAGCTCTCTCACCCCGAGCTTGAGATGTTTGACCCGAATTACGACTTTTTGAACAAGTATCAAAAGGAAGCCGACCTTGGCTTTGTTGCCATGCGCGTGCACTTGCGCCGTGTCAACAGCTATTCGTCGCTTCTGTATCTGCCCAGCGTGTTCGATCAGAGCCGCGGGCTGTACGGCTACGGCAACAACGAGCCCAGCGAGCACAGCTTTGTCAACTACTTTGACGGCGTGCTGACAGGCCGCGATTTTGCCGAGAGCGGTACCAAGTACAGTGCCATGACCTTTGCTCCCATCAAGACCGACAAGGACTGGATCGGAATTCTGGCCGCTGACGTTGCAGAATACAATTTGCAAAAGGAGCTGATACTTGCGTACAGCTCTTACGAGGTGGTGGAGCTTTCGTACGGAACCGATGTCAATACCAAGTATTCGGTCAAGGTGGAAAAGGACGTGCCCGAGAAGGGCTTTACCACCGTCAGCTACCGCAGAAGCGGCAAGGCGGTTGCATCCTTTATCCATGAAAATGACAGCGTCGAGTATCTGACGCAGGATAAGGTGATTATCCTCTATGATGCGGACGGCGCCGAATACGTGCTGACGTTGGATAGCAACTACAAGGTCAAGGACGTGAGCACCGAGAACGAGGATTCACTCCTGTATCGCTACATTACGGGTAAGGACTCCGACAAGCGTGAGATCGACCGCATTCTGTTTGGCGGCGATCTGGACGACCAGGAGGACGGTAACAACTATACCAACTACGTCTATACGTATTACACCGCAAAGAGCGAGAGCAAGATCATTGCAGACCTTGCGGACAAGATCTACCGCGAAGCTACTTATGAGGTCAAGGAAGAGACCGGTGAGTTTGAGCACATCGAGGCGGTGACGCACGAGGAATACAGACTTGTCGAGGCTGTGGCCGATCTTGATTGGTCGGGCGAGACCGTGTACTATACCAAGGAGATCATCGTCGATGAAAACGGTGAGGAGCTCGGAGAGGAATACGTTCCCACCGAGGCCTTTGATGAAAACATGGTATGGGCAGGCTTGCTTTATCAGCTGGTGACCGTAGTAGACGAGGAGGCTTATGACGAGCCGATCTACGCCATCACCGAGTACCCCTATGATTTCACCTCTGCGGCAATGCAGGGAGCTACGTTTGACGCTGCGACCGCACAGAGAAACGACCTTGTCAAGGCTGTTATCGATTATATCATCGAGGATATGGGCTGCACGTATACGCTGACGCCCGATCTTGCGCTGGTCGATGCCGATCTTGACGGCGTGGAGAACTTTCTGACCAATACCAAAGAGGGCTATTGCGTGCAGTTTGCCTCTGCCGTAGCGCTGATTCTGCGTGAATACGGCATTCCCACAAGATATGTCGAGGGCTATATTGCCTGCGATTTCAATACCAACAACAGCACCGACAGAGTTGCCAGATCCGCGACCTACGTGCACGACTACGAGGCACACGCATGGATCGAGGTATTCTTTGACGGCATTGGCTGGGTACAGTACGAGTGCACTCCCGCTTACTATGCCGGTATGTACGGCGGCATGGGCAGCACCGAGAGCGAAGAGGGAAGTGCTTCGACGCCTCCTCCCTCGATCAAGGACGAGATTGAGGATATCATCAACGCTCCCGACGAGGAGGACGAGGATGAGATGAGTGAGGAGGAGCTGGCAGAGGAAATGCAGCGTCGCTCGGTCATCATCGCGTCCATCGTATTCGTTTCGGTGGTAGTCGTGGTCGGTGGCGTGATCGCATTGCTGTCCTGGCTCAAGAGCCGCGCGTCCGCTGCGGAATATAAGAAGAACAGCGCGGTGGATACCGTTCTTTCGGAGCATTTCGGTCAGAATACGAGCGAGGATGATCGCCGCGAGCTGAGCTACACGGTCATTGACGCGCTGCACAACGTCCTGGATATCTACGGGCTCTCTCCCGAGCCGGGCGAATTCAAGGATGAGTATGCACGCAGACTGGCGTACGAGCTGGAGGACATTCTGGGTCGCTCGCCCGAATACGAGGTGCAGAGCGAAGAGGTTGATCCGAACGCGCCCCCTGCGCAAGAGCTGCCCGTCAGCCCGCACAGAATGGGTCAGATCATGGATGCCATTGCTGCCGAGGAATTCGGTCACGGCATGAGCATCGCACAGATGAAGCAGGTAGCTGCTCTGTATAAGGATCTGCGCGCACAGGTGCATAAGCGCGTGCCGTTTGGCCGACGCATGGTTCTGCGCTACTTCAAGAACAGACTGTAATCGCATCGCGCCCAAAGGCGCGAATGCGAAATGCAAAATGCAAAATGCAAAATGCAGAATGCAAAATGCATTGTAGGGACCGGCGTCCCCGACGGTCCGAAAAATGCAAAATAATTGTTGAAAGCCCTTGCGAAAGCAAGGGTTTTCTTCTTGACAGGTAAGATGATTCTATGGTATACTGAAAAAAACAAATCAAGGAGAAGTGCTGATGAAACGCATAATTTCGACGCTTCTGTTATTGGCAACGCTGCTGATGGCTCTTGCCGCTTGTGCCGAGGGAGAGGTTTCGGAGCAAAATACCGACACCACCGTGGCCGAGGAGAGCACCGAGCCCACGCAGCTGGATGCCATTCCCGAGGATCTGAAATTCAACGGCGAGGATATCGTGATCTTAAGCCGTGCCAAGCAGGGCTGGACGCAGGATGAGGTCGCCGTGCCCGAGCTCAATTCCGAGCCGGTCAACGACGCCATCTTCAACCGAAATATCGTGGTAAGCGACCGACTGAACGTCAACATTGTGTCCGCACCTCTTGAGGATCCCGACGAATACAAGCCCATCACCGAGATCGAGAGCATCGTCAAGGCGGGGTCGCCGGATTACGATCTGGTCGCATCTGCTTGCTACACCACGCTGCCCTCTGTCGTAAAGGGTACGTTTTACGATCTGACCGAGCTGGAGTACCTCGATCTTTCGCGTGATTACTGGATGCAGAGCTACAACGAGCTGATCTCCTATGGACAGAGCCAGTATACCGCCACGGGTCAGATCGCGCTCTCTACCTACCGCTTTGCGTTTGTCACCATGTTCAATAAGGATCTGTTTGATAACAAAAACGTTCCTTACTTATATGATGCGGTCAGCAGCGGTGCGTGGACGCTGGATTACCAGGCCTCGCTGGCAGCGGACTTTTATCAGGATCTCAACGGTAACGGAAAGCATGACGAGGCGGATCTGTTCGGCTTTATCTCTTGCCCGGGACTGAGCACCGACCCTTATTGGAGCTCGTGTGATATGCCTATTTTGCAAAAGAATGAAGCGGGCGAATACGTTTGGGTGCTGGACGTCGGACACGTATCTGACGTGGTGGATAAGCTTTTGTACTTGTTCTATGATTGCGGCGGCACCTACCTTTACAAGGAGGTTGCAAGCAATACCGAGCAGGACGAGATTCGTCTGATGTTCTCGGAAGGGCACAGCGCTATGACCACGCTGCGACTGATTGCCGTGGAGCAGCCCGACGTGCGTGATATGGAGCAGATGTACGGCATCGTGCCCATGCCCAAGTTCGACCAGGCGCAAGAGGACTACGGATCACTGATGCACGACCAGTTCACGGTATTTTGCGTGCCTGTTTCTGCCGCCAAGGATAAGCTTGAGATGATCGGCGCTACCATGGAGGTCATGGCCTCCGAATCGCAGAGAACGGTCAAGCCCGCGTATTATGAGATCGCGCTCAAGCGCAAGTATATGAGTGACCCCGTTGCGTGGGAGATGCTGGATCTCACCTTTGACAAAATGATCACGGATGCAGGTGTGGTTTACGGCCTCTCGTTGGATTTCCCGCATCATATGCTGCGCACTATCGTAAACGGAAAGAAAAATAATGCATCATCCAAGTTTGCAAGTGTGGCAAAATCGTGCAAGAGATCGCTGATCAAGCTGCAAGGCAAGCTGGATAAATTGGAAGAGTAGCGTGAAAGTTTACTCTACCTGCCCGTTCAGTATGCATTCACGCATAAACCTCACCTAAAAATGGGTCCCAACCCATTTTTGAAGCAAAGCTCCACAGTGAAGTTTCTATCACTGATTTGAGCCGCCATAGGCGGCATGGAGATTGATATGAAAAGCGTTTGCGACCGCTGCTTGTGCAGCGGTCGCTCTTTTCTGTTGACAGCACAGGGAATATATGTTATACTGACTTTGTACTATAAAGAAATTGAGAGGGGAATAGCATGAAAAGACTGTTTGCCGTAATTCTTGCCCTGCTGACGCTGATCGCAGCGTTGGCCGCTTGCGCTGACACTCCGACTGAGGACCCCGTTGACCAAACCCAAACCGTTGAGGAAACCACCGAGGGAGTCGTTTACTTGGACGCCATTCCCGAGGATCTGAAGTATGCGGACGAGGATGTTGTCATTCTCAGCCGCTCTTTGCAGGGATGGACCTCTGATGAGATCGCCGTGCCCGAGCTCAATTCCGAGCCGGTCAACGACGCGATGTTCAACCGCAACATTACGATTGCCGAGCGTCTTGGCGTGAATATCGTTTCAAGACCGATCGACGATCCCGACCAGCACAAGCCGATCGAGGAGATCAAGCGCGTGGTCAAGGCGGGCTCGGACGAGTACGACCTGCTGGCTGCATCGGCTTACGCCGTCACGGCCGCCATTTCCGAAGGCACCTTTTACGATCTGACGGGACTTGAGTATCTGAATCTGGAGCAGCCCTACTGGATGCAGGGCTACAACGAGTCCATGTCCTTCCTTGGCAAGCAGTATACCGCAACGGGCGATATTTCGCTCTCTACCTACCGTTTCACCTTTGTCACCCTGTTCAATAAGGACGCGTTTGACGACAAGAGCCTGCCTTACCTGTACGACGCAGTCAACAACGACGAGTGGACGCTGGACTACCAGGCCTCGCTGGCGCAGGATTTTTACAACGACCTCAACGGCAGCGGCCAAAAAGACGAGGGCGACTTCTTTGGTCTGATCGCTTGTCCCGGTATCGGAACCGACCCCTATTGGGCGTCCTGCAATATTCCTTTGGTGGAAAAGAATGCGGACGGATACTACGAGTACGTGCTGGATATCGGCCGCCTGTCTGACGTCATGGATAAGATTTTGTATCTGTATTACGATTGCGGCGGTACGGTATTGTATTTCCCCGAGGACAACAACGTAGAGCAGGATAAGATGCGCGTGCTGTTTGCAAAGGGTGAGGGTGCTATGACCACGCTGCGCCTTGTTTCGGTTGAGCAGCCCGAGATCCGCAATATGACCGCGCAGTACGGCATTGTGCCCATTCCCAAGTACGACAGCGCACAAAAGGGCTACAGCTCTCAGATGCACGACCAGTTCACCGTGTTCGCCATTCCTTCTTCCGTCAATCAGACCAAGCTGGAAATGCTTGGCGCAACGCTTGAGATCATGGCCTCCGAAAGCTCGCGCACGGTCAAGCCCGCGTATTACGAGATCGCGGTCAAGCGTAAGTATATGAGCGACCCGGTTGCGTGGGAGATGCTGGATCTGATCTTCTCGGACGTCAAGGTTGACCCGGGTCTGATCTATACCAACTCGCTTGAAAAGCCGCTGCAGACGCTGCGCGAGATCTCGCAGAGCAAAAACAATACGGTTTCTTCCTCTTATCAAAAGATCACCTCCAAGGCCAAAAAGGGCATTACCAAGCTCAACTCCAAGCTGGAGGATCTGGAATAATTCCAATAAAGCCGCTGCGCGCAGCAATTTTGCTGCGCGCAGCCTTTCTTTTCCCTTGACAAAGTATTGGTGGATATGATATACTGGAAATATCATAAAGAAAAGGAAAGCTGAGATATGAAAAAACTTTTGATCGTACTGCTTGCTTTTGTGACCCTGCTTTCTACCCTGTCCGCTTGCGTGGATGCTCCCGTGGAGGAGACCGCAACCGACGGCTCTGCTGCCGAGGAGACCACCGAGCTTTTATACCTGGATCAAATCCCCGAGGATCTGAAGTATAACGGTGAGGATATCGTCATTCTCAACCGTCTGTTTTACGGCTGGACCGCGGATGAGGTTTCCGTACCCGAGCTGAATTCCGAGCCTGTCAATGACGCGATGTTCAACAGAAACGTTGCGGTGTACGACCGTCTGAACGTCAACATCGTGTCCTCTCCGATCGAGGATCCCAGTGAATATGCACCGATTGATAAGATCAAGAGCGTGGTCAAAGCCGGTTCGGATGAATTTGACCTGGTGGCTGCCCCCGTATATACCACCACGCCCGCTGCGCTGGAGGGCACCTTCAGAGACCTTGTCGATTTACAGTACCTGGATCTTGACCGGGAATACTGGATGCAGGAATACAACGAGACTATGTCCTTTGGCGGTTCTCAGCATACCGCAACCGGCATGATCGCGCTGTCTACCTACCGCTTTGCGTTTGTCACCATGTTCAATAAGGGCGAGTTTGACAACAAGAGCGTACCTTACCCCTACGAGGCGATTGCCAACAACGAGTGGACGCTTGACTACCAGGCGGCCCTTGCAAAGGATTTTTACCGCGATGTCAACGGTAACAATACAAAGGATGAGGGCGATTTCTTCGGCTTTGCATCCTGTACAGGCATCAATACCGATGCGTATTGGGCGTCCTGCAACCTGCCCATTCTGGCAAAGGATGCAGACGGATATTATGAGTACGTGCTGGACGTGGGCAGATTCTCCGACGTCATGGATAAGGTTCTGTACCTGTTCTACGATTGCGGCGGCACGTTCCTGTACCCGGTCAAGACCAATAACGTTGAGCAGGACGATCTGCGCATTATGTTTACCAAGGGCGAGTGTGCGATGATGACCATTCGTCTGGTCGCCGTTGAGCAGCCCGACGTGCGTGATATGGAAATTGAGTACGGCATCGTGCCCGTTCCCAAGTACGACCAGGCACAAGAGGATTACGGTACCATGCTGCACGACCAGTTTACGGTATTCGCCGTGCCTGCTTCGGCTGCAGCGGATAAATTGGAAATGATCGGCGCGACCATGGAGGTCATGGCATCCGAATCGCTGCGTCTGGTCAAGCCCGCATATTATGAGATCGCACTCAAGCGTAAGTACATGAGTGACCCGACGGCATGGGAAATGCTGGATATGATTTTCGCAAGAGTCAAAATCGATGCGGCCGTGACCTACGTCGTGCCCATGAACACCCCACACCATAAGATGCGCACCATCGTGGCAAGCAAGAAGAACACCGTTTCCTCGCAGTGCGCAAAGCTTGGAAAATCGTTGGAAAAAACGCTTACCAAGGTGCACAAGAAGCTTGAAGCTTTGGCCGAGGGCTAAAAGCATATTGCAAAGTGGCAAACTCGCGTGAGTTTGCCACTTTTTTCTTGACAAAGTAAGCTTGTGTGTGATATACTGAAATCAATAATCAGGAAAGAGAGTGTGACCCCGATGAAAAAGTTTTTAGCATTACTTCTCGTTTTTGCCACACTGATCTCGGTGCTGGTTGCCTGTGCGGAAACAGGCATAGAGCAAGGAGGGGAAACTACCGCAGCAGAGGAGAGCACAGTGCCCTCCAAGCTGGACAATATTCCGGATGATCTGAAGTTTGACGGTGAGGAGGTCGTGATTATCAACCGCGCGTTCCTTGGCTGGACGTGGGATGAGGTTGCCGTGCCCGAGCTCAATTCCGAGCCTGTCAACGATGCGATCTTTAACCGTAACGTGACGGTTGGAGACAGACTGAACGTCCAGATCGTATCTTACGCCATTGAGGATGGCGACCAGTCAAAGCCCCTATTGGAGGTGCAGCGCGCCGTGCTTGCAGGCTCGGATGAATTTGACCTGGTGGCGGGTGCTTGCTATCTGGTGCTGCATACCACGCTGGAGGGGTTGTATCGCGACATGAACGATCTGGAATATCTGGATCTTTCGCAGAGCTATTGGACGCAGGACTATAACGACGTGATCTCGTATAACAACAGTCAGTACAGCGCAACCGGTATGATCGCGCTGTCTACCTACCGCTTTGCCTTTGTTACCATGTTCAACAAGAACCAATTTGATAACAAGAACATTCCTTATCTGTACGACGCGGTCAACGACGGCACCTGGACACTGGACTACCAGTCGCAGCTTGCCGAGGATTTCTACCAGGATCTCAACGGTGACGGCAAAAAGGACGAGGATGACTTTTACGGTCTGATCACCGCTCCCTATATCAGCACCGATCCCTATTGGGCTTCGTGCGGCTTGAAGATCCTGGAAAAGAACGTGGACGGCGAGTATGAGTATGTGCTGGATACCGCAAGGCTTTCGGATGTGACCGACAAGATCTTGCACCTGTTCTATGAGAGCGGCACGTACGTGTATCCGCATACTGATCTGGATGGCGAGCAGGATGATATCCGTGTTGCTTTTGCAAAGGGGAACGGTGCAATGTGCACCACTCGTCTGGTTGCCGCAGAGCAGGCTGACATCCGCGATATGGAGGAGCAATACGGCATTGTTCCTATGCCCAAATACGATGAGGCGCAGGCCGAATACGGTACGCTGCAGCACGACCAGTTCACGGTATATGCCGTTCCTGCAACCATCAGCGAGGATAAGTTCCAAATGGTGGGTGCGGTGCTTGAGGTCATGGCCTCCGAGTCCTTGCGCACGGTCAAGCCTGCGTATTATGAGATCGCGCTCAAGCGTAAGTATATGAGCGACCCCGTTGCATGGGAGATGTTGGATCTGATTTTCAACACGATCAGAATTGATGCGGGTATTGTGTATACCAATGCGCTTGGCAGCCCGCACGACCAGCTGCGTCAGATCATTACTTCCAAGAGAAACACGGTTTCCTCCAAGTTCAAGAAAATGGATAAGACAGTGAATAAGAACCTTCTCAAAATGCTCGAAAAGCTGGACGCGCTGGAGTAAATGCGCGCAGAGCGCGCAATGCAGAATGCAAAATGCAGAATTGTGGAAGAAAGCCCTTGCGCTTGCAAGGGCTTTCTTCTTTTCTTTGTTTGTTTCAAGTGGTCAACCCGTATCCGTGCAACAGATCGGAAAGCTCACGCTTTTGCGCGGGTGGCATGGGGCAGAGCGGCAGACGGAATTCCTCACGGCAAAGTCCCATCATGGCGCACATGGTTTTGATGGGAATGGGATTGACTACGGCCATGGATGCGTCCATCAGCGCAAGCGCGCCGAGCTGCGCGCGGGCGGCTGCTGTGGTATTGCCCGAAAAGTATGCGCTGCAAAGCGTGTGCATGACGGTGGGGATGATATTGCCCACCACCGAGATCACGCCCACAGCACCCAGCGAGAGCAGGGGGAGCGTGAGGTTGTCGCAGCCCGAATAAAGCGGCAGCGCGTCGCCACAGGCCCCGATGATGCGCGCAGCAAGCCCCGCGTCACCCGAGGCCTCCTTAATGCCGCGGATATTGGGATGAGCGGACAGCGTGCGGCAGACCTCGGGGGAAAGCGAGCAGCCGGTGCGTGCGGGCACGTTGTAGAGAATGATGGGCTTTTCCGAGGCTTCGGCAATGCGCTCAAAGTGCAGCTCCATGCCGCGCGGTGTAGCCTTGTTGTAATAGGGCGTGACGCACAAGAGCCCATCGCAGCCTGTGCGGCTGATCGTGCGTGCCAAGGTGCAGGCGTGTGCTGTATCGCTCGAGCCCGCCCCGCCAATGACGGGCACGCGTCCTCCCGCCACCTGCACCGCGCATTCGCAAAGCGCTTCCTGCTCCTCCGGTGAAAGCGTGGAGGCCTCGCCCGTCGTGCCCGCCACCACAAGGGCATCCGCGCCGCCGCGGATGTTGGTTTCTATCAAATTTGCAAAGCTGTCAAAATCTATTTTGCCGTCCGAGAACGGCGTGATCAACGCACTCGCGCTGCCGCGAAAGAGTAAAGAATCCGAGGTGTTCATATGCAAGCCCTCCGTGCTTGTGATTTTTCAAAAAAGAGTTGAAAAGAGAAGGAATTTGTTGTATAATAGAAAATGTATAGGTGTGCTTCGCTGCCTATATGACAGTATATGACACAATTTTCGGAAGGACACATATATGAGCGTTATTATCAACAAAAAAGCCCCCACGGATCTCAAGACCGCGGACTTTTATTACGACCTGCCCGAGCGACTGATCGCCCAGCACCCCGCCGAGGTGCGCGACGGCTCGCGCTTGATGGTGCTCAACCGTGAGAAGGGCACGATCGAGCATAAGCATTTTTACGATATCATCGACTATCTGCGTCCCGAGGACGTGCTGGTCATCAACGATTCCAAGGTCATCCCCGCGCGCTTGTACGGCCACGTGGCAGGCAGGGAAGATGCCAACATCGAGCTGCTTTTGCTGCGCCAGAGAGAGCTTGACACCTGGGAATGCCTAGTCAAGCCGGGTAAGAGAGCCAAGATCGGTATGGAGCTTACGTTTGGCGAGGGGATGCTCCTGGGCAAGGTGACCGAGATTACCGAGGAGGGCAACCGACTGATCGCGTTTGATTATGACCGAGAGGCACACGCCAACATTTACGACGTGCTGCACAAGGTGGGCATTCTGCCCCTGCCGCCCTACATCACCGAAAAGCCCAAGGATCAGAGCAGATACCAGACCGTATACGCACGCGAGGAGGGCTCGGCTGCAGCGCCCACCGCAGGCTTGCATTTTACGCCTGAGCTTTTGCAAAAGATCCGCGATAAGGGCGTGGCCATCGCACCCGTCATGCTGCACGTGGGTCTTGGCACGTTCAGACCCGTCAAAGCGGAAAGACTTGACGAGCACGTCATGCACACAGAGTTTATTTCTGTGTCGCAGGCAAGCGCGGATATCATTAACGAGCGTCGCGCCAAGGGCGGCAGAGTCATCTGCGTGGGCACCACCTCCTGCAGAACCTTAGAAAGCGTGGCACTTGAGGACGGCACCATTCCCGCCATCTCGGGAGACACCGGCATTTTCATCTACCCCGGCTATAAATTCAAGGCCATGGACGCGCTGATTACCAACTTCCACCTGCCCGAAAGCACGCTGATCATGCTGGTCTCGGCCTTTTATGACAAGGATAAGGTCATGGAGGCGTACGAAACGGCCGTGAAAGAGGAGTATCGTTTCTTCTCCTTTGGCGATGCGATGTTTATTGAATAAAAGAAAATTCTCACGGTAGGGGCGAACTGTGTTCGCCCGCGGGCGTTCGCAGAACGCCCCTACGGAAGAATTTCCACGAAGTTTGTGCAACATTACCAATCGGTAAAATCGCATAACCAATTGGCAATTGATTTAACTCATAAAATCTATTGATTTTGTTTGTCATAATGAACAATTTTATTGTGAACTGGTGGTTTGTCAATCTTTTATATGATAAGTATTCGATGGCAAAGTGTATGGGATGTAAGAAACGGCATAAATTATTTTTCGAAAAATCAAGAAACCCTATTGACAAAATGGGATAAATCCCATACAATATAAGTAAGGGATAAATCCCATATTTTTAGGAGACACTATATGCAGGAATTTGAGATTGTTTTTATGATAAACCCGACGGAAGCGAGCCTGTAAAAGAATTTCTCTTGTCCGTTGACGATAAAATGAGAGCAAGAATTTTGCGAACGATCGATTTACTTGCCGCCAACGGAACGGCATTGAGAATGCCGTATTCGGAACATCTCGTAGATGGAATATTTGAAATTCGAGTAAAGAGCGGTTCTAATATATCGCGTGTTTTATACTTTTTTGTGATTGGACGAAAAATTGTTTTGACCAATGGATTTATCAAGAAGACACAGAAGACTCCTAAAAATGAAATTGAACTTGCAAAGAAATATCGAAATGAATTTTTGAACAGGGAGGGAAAGTGATATGACGAATTACAAGGATTTTTTGAACGAACAGATGAAAGATGCTGAATTTAAAAAAGAGTATGATGCACTCGATGCGGAGTTTTCTATCATTCAGGCAATGCTGGATGCCAGAAAAGAGGCAGGATTGACGCAAAAGGATTTAGCGGCGCGTACCGGTATTGCACAGGCAGACATCAGCAAATTGGAAAACGGAAATGCTAATCCATCTTTGCGGACTCTTCAAAGGTTGGCAGACGGAATGGGAATGAAATTGAAGGTAGAGTTTGTTCCTGCAAGTCGTTAATGTCGATTCGCCGATTGGTTTGTGCAATCTTACCAATCGGCGAAATTTTCTTATATCCTATCAGCA
>CAZCRV010000016.1:293-16863 GCA_964501175.1 uncultured Clostridium sp. | reverse complement strand
GAATCGGATTTTGCGCATACCGACGCATGGCGTGCATTGCTTGCGTATCTGCAGCAGAGCGGGTGCCTTGCGCAGATCGTGCTTGTTGTGCGCAGCACCGATACCTTGCGTGCTGCCGCACTGCTTGCGGGATGCTTGCCCAATCCCTCGGGTATCCCCACCGTGCGCGTGGGCGTGGCGGATGTGCAGGAAAGGGAAGCGTTGCTTGATTTGTACGCAACGCTTTTGCCCATCGGGTGCTGCCGGCGATCGGTCTGTAAGAAGGATGCCCCGTCGGGCTGATCAATTAGCGGAGACATCCGCAAAAGACAAATAGGGCAGCACAAAAATGCTGTCCTGTTGCTTTTTGTAGTAAAAAGTGCAGGCAAGGAGGAGCAAGCCCCTCCCCTACCTTGCACAGGGTTGGCTGAATAAACCTAAACAAGTTTGCCCAACCGATATATCGGGCCGTAGGGGAGGGGCTTGCTCCTCCTTGGCTTGGAACAAAGAATATAAGAAACCAGCCACCGCGTTGCGATGGCTGGTTTTTGCTTTTTACATAATCCTGATCGCCTCGCCGAGTGTCAGCGAGAACACGTAAGCGCGGTCGGGCTCGCGGCCGAACAGCTCGCGGACAGCGCGTGCGTAATGCGTCAGCTGGTCCTTGTGAGCGCGCAGCATGCGTTCGCGGTACAGCGCGTGGTCTCGTCGCTCCTCGGGCGTGGGGCGGTCGGTCTTGTAGTCGCAGAGCGTGATGCTGCCGTCCTTGCCCATCAAAAGCAGGTCGATCGAGCCCTGCACGTGTAAATGTTTGCCCGCAACCAACTGCTTGATCTCGGGATTCTTGGTAAACTCCTCAAGCGGCACGAAGCTGTTGAAATGCACCTCGCGCATGATCTTGTCGGCATCCATCACGGTCTTGAAAAATTCGCTGTCAAAGAAGGTCTGCAGCGCGTGCATGTTGACGATCTTTGCCACGCGCGGCGTGACGTATTTTTCGCTCACCAGCCGCTCCATCTCGTGTGCAATGCCTCTCTCTGCCACGCGGGCAAAGTCGCAGTATTGCAAGAACAGATGCGCAGCCGTGCCGCGCTCGGCGGCCGTCGGTTTGGTGTTCTCGGCCATCAGCGCAAAGAAATCCGGCTTTTCGGAATGCATTTGCTCAAGTCTGCGTTCCAGCGTCTCGCGGGTCTTGAGCTCATCCTCGCCCTCGCGCTCACCCTCCACAAAGCAGAAATCGGTGTCCAGCATGTCGGGGCTAAGCTTGGAGGCGGCAGCCTTGGAAGGAATTCGATACAAAAGGGAGGTATGCTCGCTTTGGGATTTTGCCAGCGTGATCAGCGCGGCGTAGCGGCTGCTGCTGTGCTTTTCCTGCGCGGCGGCAAGCTCAGCCTGCGCAAAGGTGTATTGCAGGGGCTCGACCTCTCCCTTGGTGTAAAGCTCCACCTTGGCGCAAGCATCGGCTTTCTCCCCGTTGGTCGCCATGGCGCACAGCATCCAGGAAAGATTGTCGGGGGATTGCAGAATATCGGCAGGGCTGCTCATGCTGCATTCGCGCCACAAAGCGTCAAAGCGCTTGCCGATCGTGCCTGTGACGTACAGTCGCTCGCGTGCACGGGTCAGCGCCACGTAGAGCGTGCGCATTTCCTCCTCGGTGCTGTTATGGATCTTGCCAAGCGACATGGCGCGACGCAGAATCGTGTTCTTTTTGCCGTCCTTGCTTGTCAGCTTGATGCCAATGCCCATGTCTTTGTCGTAAATCAGCGTCTGTTGGCTGTCGCGGCGGTTGAATTTTTTGCCGCACTTGACCATAAAGCAAACGGGGAACTCCAGGCCCTTGGAGTGGTGCACGGTCATGATCGAAACGCCGCTACCCGCGCGAGACGCCTCGGACGAGGACGACTTGGCGGATGCCGCGCGGTGCTGCGCGCGCACAAAGCCGTAAAGACCGTTCCAGTTCTTTTTGGTGAATTGGCGGGCGCTTTCGTAAAGCGAGAGAAAGATCTCGTCGCCCGCAAGAGCGCAAAGAAACTCATCCTGCGCAAGGCGCGAGAGCATCTGATCCGCGCCAAGCTGCGCGGCAAGGTCGCGGTATTCCCCAAGCCATGTGCAAAACGCACGGCAAAGTCCCGTCAGCGCGGGATTTTCACCCTGATCGGCGTAAAGCGCGATGGCGTCGTAAAGCGAATGCGTGGCGGGGGCTTGCTTGCGCACCTCGGCCAGCTGTTCGTGCGTCATGGAAGCGGCAAGAGGTGCTTGCGGCTCGGTCAGAATATAAGCAAGCGGGATGTCCTGGGAGGGGTTGTCCACCACGTCCAGAAGCGAGAGCCAGAATTTATAGCGCGGGTTGTCGTAAAGCTGACCGCCCGACTGCATGGAAACGGGAATGCCCGCATCCCGCAGGGCAATGGAAAACATGGCAAGCGGTGCTTTGGTGCGCGAAAGAATGGCAATATCCGAGGGCAGAATGGGCGTGCCGTCCGCCTTGGTTTCCTCGCGCAGAAGTCTTACGATCTCGTTGACCGCCGCCGTGATTTCGGTATCCGAGGTGTCGGGAATCTCGTCGTCATCCTCGTCCTCGTCGTCGTCATCCGCATTGGCGGGCTGCGTGATCATGACGCGCACAAGCGGGCTTTGATAGTCGGGGGTTGACGGTTTTCTGTGGATCAGATCGTCCGCGGGGCGGTATCCGATGGTCTCGGGGCAGGCGGAAAAGATATAACTGCATACTAAGTTGGTAAAATCAATCACGTTTTGGTCGCAGCGGAAGTTCTCGGACATAAACAGCACGCAGCCAAGATCGGTTGCGGGGGGATTGTCCAAATTTTCGGGCGTCAGCGTGGCAAAGTCGCGGCGGTAGCGGGCAAAGATCGAGGGATCGGCCTCGCGGAAGCCGTAAATGCTTTGCTTGATGTCGCCCACCATAAAGCGGTGGTCGCCGCCGATGATGGCGAAGATCTTGTCCTGGAGTTGGTTGACGTCCTGGTATTCGTCGATGTAGACCCAATCGAATTTATCTTGGAAAGAAAGCGCAAGATCGGTCAGCGAGCCGTCCGGATTTTGCAGAAGCTGCAGCATAAAGCGGGGCATGTCCGAAAATTCGCAAATGCCCAATCGACGCTTTTCCTCGGCGTAACGCACGTCGTATTCGGTCATGATGCGCCCAAGTGTGCGGCAGATATCGGCCGTTGCCAAAAACTGCTCGCGGATCTCGGCGGGCTCGGTGACAAACTCTCCCGCCAACTTTTTGATTTTTTCGTTCTGCTTTTTGCGGAACGCTTCAAATTCCTCGCAAAGCGGTGTTTTGTCCGCAGATTTGACCGTAGGCTTTTTGACGGCGGGATGCGCGTCAAACACAGCCCCCGCATCCGCGTAGGTGCCGTTTGCGAGGCCATGCGCGATCATGCCGCAGCGTGCGGCATCCGATTCGAACATGACGGAAAACGAGACTCCACAAACGGGATCGGACGCAATTTCCTCTTTTGCTTTGAGAAATTTCTGTTCAAGAGAGTGCAGCGTGCTTACCGCGTGCGCGCGCAGCTGCTTGCCCCAAAGCGAATCGAAAAAGTCGCGGTCCGCCTCGGCCTGCAGGCGATCTGCAAGCTCGGCTATGCGCGCCACGCCCTGCTCGGAGGTGACAAGCTTTTGATAAAGCGCGGTCAGCGTGGGAATGAGTGCCGAGAAATCGCGCGAGGAGACCAAGGTTTCCACAAAGCGCAAAAAGGTAGTATCGCGCGCCATGCCCAAAACGCCGTTTTCGGCGTCGCGACATTCCTCGTACATCAGCTCCATGACCTCTTGCATGACCGCTGCTCCAATGGCGCCCGTTTCTCCCTCGTCCGCCATGCGAAAGCCTGCGGGCAAGCCGAGACGCTCAAAATTGGCGCGCACGGGCTCGCCGAAAAAGGCGTCGATGGTGTGAATGTGCGCTCCGGGCAAAAGAAGAAGCTGGTGATTGAGGTGGCGGTTGGAGGGATCACGGGCAATGGCCTCGGTCAGAGCCGAAGCAATACGCGAGCGGAGCTCGGCCGCAGCCGCGCGGGTAAAGGTGACGATCAGCATGCGCTCCAGCGTACAGCTCTCGTCGTTGGTGATCTGATCAATGATGCGCTGCGTCAGCGTTGCGGTCTTACCCGAGCCCGCAGCCGCCGAGACCAGAAGGGAGGTGCTTTGGTATTGCATTGCGGCGCTTTGCGCCGGTGTCCAGGTGCGTGCCATAGAACTCTCCTTCCTTTAATAGTCTGTTTTGACAGCCACGTCGCAGCTGTCCTTCAGGCGGCAAAAGCCGCAGGCTTGCTTGCAGGGACGCTTTTCGATGATGCCGCTATACATCTGCGCGGCAATATCGCGCACCGTGCTTTGAATCTTTTGATTGATCTCGGCAAACTCCTCTGCAGAGCAGTAGAGCGTGCCGGCTTTTTTCTTTGCAGGGTCGGCCTCGGGGTCAATGGCCGTGGGCACACCGTCCTCGGAAAGGATCAAGCCGCTTTGGAAGGGCTTGGGAACGCCGTTTTCCTCAGCTGCCGAGAAATACAGCGCGGCAGAGGGCACGACCTGCCCGTTCTCGTCGTAAAGCCGCGCATTTTCGGGTGCGCAGACCGTAAAGAGGTAAAGGGGCAGCTGAATGTCGCTGCCGTTGTAGGCATCCTCTAACTTGAATTTATTCGAGCCGGTCTTGTAGTCCACGATGCGCAAATAGGTCTTGCCCTCGTGACGCCACATATCTACGCGGTCCACCGTGCCGCCCACGCAAACCACGGGCAAGGGCGACTCGGTCACGGGCAAAACCAGAGGAGAGGGGCTGTTCGGGTCTCTCTCCGAAATTTTTTGCTCAAAGGCCACGGGAATAAAGAGACCTTGCGTAAATTCGCTCATCAAGGCTTCCAAAAGAGCCAGCGCCAGCTCGCGCAGCTTGCAGAAATGATGCATCAGCGAAGCGGGCACCTGGTCAATATTGCTGTGACATACGGCACAGATATAGGTGGCAATGATGCTGTCTGCCAGAGTCTCGGTCTGTTCGCGCTCGGGTGCGTGCACGCGGCCGTCCTCGCCCATGCAGGCCTTGATAAAATGCTCGAGCACGTAGTGAATAAACGAGCCCGCGTCGGCATAGCTGACGGTTGCGGGAGCGCGCTCGCGCAGACCAAGAATGTTCTCCGAGAAAAAGCGGTAGGGGCAGCTTGCAAATACCTGGATTTTGGATTTGCTTAGGTAAAGCTTGTCGCCAAGCAGTGCTCGCGCTGCCTCGGGCGAGAGCGCAGGCAGACTGATGGGAGTATCTTCACCAGCGGATGCAGGTACGGATGCGGGCAGATGTACGTGAATCGGTTGGAGATCGGGGAAGAGATACAGCACGCGCTGCCAAGCCACGCCGGGCGTGGTGTCTTTGCCTGCCACGTTTTTCTCGGAGCAGGAAAGCAGCAGATGTTCGCTTGGCTTGGTCATGGCGCGATAGACGTAGAACAGCTCTGCCGAGGAGCGGATCTCCTTGGTTTTGTGCATGCCAAAGCCAAGGTCGCCAAGGATGAGTCGATCCTGCTCGGACAAAAGACCCGAATCGCTCACGGATGCGGGGAATTCACCCTCGCCAAGCCCCAGCAGCAGCGAGACCTTGACGTTCTCTATGCGCATGGTGGCGGCCGAGCCGATCATCACGCAATCCTGCACCAAGGGGACCGAGCCGATGTCGCTCTTGGCAAGCATGACAGAGAGCACCTGCGAGAATTCCGCGGGTGAGAGGACCTCATCAGGTAAAAGTGTGGCGAGCTCTGCCAGTACCTCGGTAATAAAATCATAAATGCGAATCGTATCGCCCGCTTCGCGGATCTTGTCCAGCGAGAGCTGGGTTGCTGCAAGGTCTGCAAGGCGTTCGGAGACCTTGAGCGTGTTGAGATATTTCCAAACGGCTGCGCACATGTCGGGCACGGATGCTGCGGCGCGCAGACGGATTTCCAAGGTCTGCAAGGGCAGAATGACTGCCTCGCGCACGCGGTTGGCAGATGCCAATATCTCGACGGCGCGGGGAGACATGACCTCGGCATAGCCATCGGGATTCATGGTCCACACCTCGGCAAAAAAGCGCGAGCCGCCAATGTTCCAGGTCTCGCAATAGTCCTCAAAGCGATCCATGTCGGCATTGTCCACGCCGCAAAGCCCTGTGTGCAGCAGCGTCATGACGTCGGCACGGCGGTAGCCCGTGCAAACGCAGCGTAAGGCACTCTGCAACAGTCTTGCCGCGGGGTACGCGCTGACGTCCGAGCGGCGCGAGAGGAAGTAGGGCACGTGGTATTGCTCCATGGCGCGGTCGAGAATGCCTCGCCAGGCCTCCACGTCACGCACGACCACGGCGATCTCACCGGGGGCGTAGCCCTGTGACATCAAGTCCACGATATGAAGTGCCGCAGCGTCCGCCTCGGCATACGGATTTTCACAAACAAACAAAGAGATGGGCCGATCCGCGCCCGTTTGGGGCTCGGGGGCTGCGGAAAAGTTCCAAAGCTTTTGCTCAAGCGCGATCAGGGCGCTGTCAGAGGTGCGGATGCTGCGCGTCAGTGTCAGCGTGTCGTGCGCAAGACCAAGGTCGTTCAAGGTGCGCAAAAGACGCCTGTAGGTATTGGCCTGCTCCTCCATGTGCGGGGGAATGCTGTCGGCGTCGGGCAGGCAAAGTGTCAGCGTTACGTCGTCCGCACAGGCAAACATCTGTCGCAGCACGCGGTATTCGGGCTGCGTAAAGCTGGTAAAGGAATCGATATAGATGCGCGTGTCCTTGAAAAATTCGCCGTGTCGCTCCAGCGTCGCGGCAAGACGGGTCAGCTTGTCGGCGGGGTCACCGCCAAAGCCGTCGTCAAGCATATTTTCAAAGCAAGCCCACACAAGCGAGATGTCGCGCATTTTTTTGTAAAGGGGAGAGTCCTTGCCCATTTTGTCACAGGCACGCTCGGCGTCGGCAGGGGAGAGCCCTGCGGCGCGCAGCTCCTCGGCAGCGCCCAGCATCAGTGCGGGCAGCGCGGGGTCGGAGGTGTTGCGGTATTGCTCCAGCATGCCCGAAAGCTCGCGAAGGGTCTTCCACATATAAAGCGAGCGCGCAGCGGCAGACACGGGCTCTGCCGCAATGCCACCGTACGTGCCAAACGCAGCGTCGGCCAAGCGGGAAAAGCTGAAGATCTCAAAAAGCAGCCCCGAGCCCTCGGGCAGAGAGGACAGCAAGCGGTGCTCCGCGCTGTAAACCTCTTGCTCGGGCACGATCAAAAGCGCGCGCTTGCCCGCCTTGACGTCCTCGCGGATGCAGCCCTCGACGTATGCGGACTTGCCGCAGCCGGAATGACCGAACACAAAGGTAATCATGGCTTCTCCTCCTTGATCAGAATGTTTCTTCGTATGGTATTGCGGCCTCGCCACGCATAGGCGCGACGGGCAAAGTCCTCGTCCGACATGCCCTGTATTGCGGCAAGGTCGGGGGCGGGGAGCAGATCCTCCAAAAAGTAGGGAATCGTGGTATACAGCGTACCCGCGCGGCGGGCGGCCTTGGTGTAAGGGCAGGCCTCCTGGCAGGTGTCGCAGCCCCAGACCAAAGGGTGATTACGCAAAAGCTCGGTCTGCTCCGGGCTGAGCTCGCCCTTTTTCTGCGTCAGATCCGAAAGGCACTCTTTTTTGCAAAGCTGCACGGGGCAGGCGCGGCGGCAAGCACCGCAATCGGGGCAATGCTGCACGGGCAGGGGGGCGTTTTCGGTCTGCATGGTGGTGATGATCTCACCTAAGAATACGTAAGAGCTGTGCCGTTCGGTCAGCAAAAGACCGTTTGCACCCATGACGCCAAGCCCCGATTTGCAAGCGGCCTCCACCTCGGCTATGGGGGAGTGATCGGCAAAGCCCGCAAAGGTGTGATCGGGAAAATCCGCACGAAGTGCCGGCAGGACAGACGCAAACAGCGCGGCAAAATAGGCGTGATAGTCCTTGGCCACGGCGTACATGGATACCGTGCGATCCTCGCAGGGTACTGCGTAGGGCACAGCCAGCATGATCACGGAGCAGTTGCTGACTTTGTCAGCTGATATGCCGGCGCGCTCGAGCAGATAAGGACGCAGGACGCGAGAGTCCGCAAGAGATATGGGAGCACCGACCAAAATTCCGTCGGGCAAATATTTTGCAAAATCCATTTCGTTGCGTCCTTTCTGCAAGTATTTTCTTCATTATACCAAAAAACAAGATAAAACACAAGCATAACACCTCGTGTTTTGACCGAATTTTTTTGAATTCAACGACTTTTTATGATATCTTCATAGAACGGTCACAAAGGTTATATATAATAAATCAGAAGAATCCACACCATTTTTATTTGAAATTACATGGAGGTTGGTATGTATCACATTTTAGTTGTAGACGACGAATCCAGAATCCGTGCCATCATCCGCAAGTACGCCGAGTTTGAGGGACACACTGTCACCGAGGCGACCGACGGAATGGATGCGGTATATAAGTGCCGCGAAACTACCTTTGACATGATCATTATGGACATCATGATGCCCGAGCTGGACGGATTTTCCGCCTGCCGCGAGATCCGCAAGATCACAAGCACACCCATTATCATGCTTTCGGCAAGAGGCGAAGAATACGACAAGATCAACGGCTTTGAGCTGGGCATTGACGACTACGTGGTCAAGCCCTTCTCACCCAAGGAGCTGATGCTGCGCGTGGAGGCGGTGCTCAAGCGCGTGGGCAGAAATGCGGAGCATGGAAACAGGCCGCAGAATCAGATCGTGGAGCTGGACAGCGGAGGTCTTCGCGCTGACCTGACCGCACGCATTGTGTACATAGACGGCGAGCGCGTGGAAATGTCGCCCAAGGAGTACGATCTGTTTTTCTACATGCTGGAAAACCGTAACATCGCGCTCTCGCGTGAAAAGCTGATCAGCGAGGTGTGGGGCTACGATTTCTACGGCGACGCAAGAACGCTGGATACGCACATCAAGCTGCTGCGCAAAAGCCTTGGCAAATACAGCGCGTATATCGTGACGCTGCGCGGCATGGGATACCGCTTTGAGGAAGTTAAATGAGTAAGGACGATAAGTCGGAGCGCCCCTATCCGGGCGCAAGCGTAACAGGTAAGCTGCTGTTTTATTTTCTGATCTTTCTGATCATGATGCTCTTGGTGGTATGGGTATTCCAGGTCATGCTGCTCAACGTGTTTTACCGCAACACCAAAATGAGCGAAATGGAACGCATTTCCGAAAACATTCAGGAATCGATCGCCATGGGCAACGTCCAACCGAGCTCGTACGTGATCTCTCGTGCGGAGGAATACCTGATCTGCATTCGCGTGTTCCGCGTATTGCCGAATGACTGTGTGGAGCAGCTTTGGGATACGGACGTCAATGATGATTGCTTTTTACACAACGTTTCGGAGGGCAAGGTGCTCTCGCTTTACCATAAGGCGCTGGCGCAGGATGGACATCTGCAAACCGTATTCCAACGCTCGGACAGACACCCCGAGCTTGAGGTGGAGGGCGGACAGGAGCCGGATCACGTAGGCAACCGCATCTTTACCGAGCAGCTTAGCATGATCGGTGTGGACGTGTGCTACGCAGGGGAGGAGCAAACGCCTTATGTCATTATGGTTAACTCCGCGCTGACGCCGCTGAGCGCCACGGTTGCTACGCTGCGCGTGCAGTTCGTGTGGATCGCCATGATCTTGGTCGGTCTGGCACTTTTAATGGCAATGGTATTTGCGCGAAGCATCGTTTCTCCCATCGTGCATATGAACCAGACTGCCAAGCAGCTGGCAAAGGGCAATTACGACGTGCACTTTGAAGGCGAGGGGTATCTGGAGACGCGTGAGCTTGCAGAGACCTTGAACTACGCCTCCAAGGAACTCTCCAAAAACGACCGATTGCAAAAGGAACTGATCGCAAACGTATCGCACGATCTGCGCACACCGCTGACCATGATCAAGGGATACGGCGAGATCATGCGTGACATTCCGGGAGAAAACACGCCCGAGAATATGCAGACCATCATTGACGAGACCGAGCGGCTTTCCGAGCTGGTCAGCGCACTTTTGGATATCTCGCGCCTGCAGGCGGACGCCGCAGAGATCAACCGAGAGCCCTTTGATCTGACGGCACTTACGCAAAGCAGCGTAGAGCGTTATGACAAGCTGCGAGGTCTGGACGGCTATACCGTGCTGTTTGAATATGACCAACACGTCATTGTCAATGCGGATAAAACCATGTTTTTACAGGTGCTTTACAACCTGATCAACAACGGCATCAACTACGCGGGCGACGACAAAACCGTCATCGTGCGCCAGGAGTGCCGCGATGACGTGGTACGCGTTTCGGTTATTGACCACGGTGTGGGTATCGCGCCCGATCAGATCCCGCTGATCTGGGACAGATATTATAAGGTTGACCGCGTGCACAAGCGTGCGGTGGTCGGTACGGGACTTGGCCTGTCTATCGTCAAAACGGTATTAGAGCGTCACGGAGCGCTTTATGGTGTGGATAGCGAGGTAGGAAAGGGATCTGCTTTTTGGTTTGAACTCCCGATTGAAAAAGAATAAAACAAAAAAGAACGGATGCGTGATGCATCCGTTCTTCGATTTTGCCTTGATTACTCGGCAGCCTCGGCGGTCTGCTCGGGCTTGGTGGTGGATACGTACTTCTCGTTTGCGGAGATGTAACCGAATACGGGGTTGCCCTCGGCATCGTCGGAGAGCTGAATCTTGTACCAGCCGTTGCCCTTGGCAACTGCGGTGACCTCGTCGCCCTGAGTCAGCGCGAACATTCTGTTATCCTCGGCGTCGAAATCATAGTAGGATCTGACGTACAGCGCATAAGCAACGATGTACAGAGTCATAGGCTCCTCCAGCTCAACTGCGGTGGGATCCTTGATAAATACAGCGGTCTTGTGCACGTAGCAGGTCTGAGTCTGGGTCTCTGTGGTGGGCTCTTCGCCTTCAGCCGCGGTGACCTCAACCTCGGTCACGTATTCAATTCTGTACCAGTTTGCGCTGTAGCCGGTGCTCTTGAATTCATCGTTCTGCTTTGCGTAGTTGACGATGGTGGAATCGCTGACGTATGTATCGGAACGAATGGTAGCTGCGCTTGCAATAATGAAAATGGTCTGCTCAAGATCGGTAAAGGTTTCTTCCACGGGAGTTTCAGGGGTGTAGTCGCCGCCGTTGTTGGTGGTGCCGGTCGAGGGATCGCCGGTGGACGCTTCGTTGTTGGTGCCCGTTCCTTCGGGATTGAGAATGATCACGTTATTGGTATCGGGGCCTTCCTCGGTACCTTCGTCGTCGTTGCAAGCAACCAAAGAGAGTGCAAGCAGCATGGCAAGTGCGATGATGAGTAACTTTTTCATCGTAGTTTTTCTACCTCCGTCATATGTTCTTTTGTAGCGGGATATTTCCCGATTTTCATTCATAATGGTATTATACCATACGGGGCGTGCCTTGTCAATAAAAAAACATCATTTTAAGCAAGTTTTTTCAAGGCAAAAACGCCGAAAATATCAAAATACTGTATAAATCGGCACAATCCCATACAAGATGCAGTATTTGGCGGCAAAAGCCCGCCCGGTGGGGGAGCAGCCCTTACGGGGCGCGCTCACAGTGCAGGTGCACAGGTGTTTGCGCCAGCAGGTTTTGTGCAAATTGCACCTCTGCAAGGTAGGGTCGGACGTCTGCGGGGGAGAGCAACACGGGCATGCGATGGTGATAAGGGCGCATGGAATCGTTGGCTGCCGTGGTCAGAATGGTGAACTGCCCGCCCTCGGCAGAGGGGCGCCAGATGCCGCCCAGATAGAGCAGGGGAGAGGCATCGAGCGAGAACAGATATTTCTGCTTTTCTCCGTGATGCGACCACTCAAAAAAGCCGGTGGTGGGAATGACGCAGCGTCGCAGCGCAAGATCGTTTGCAAAGGTGGGCTTTTCCGCCGCAGTCTCGGCACGCGCGTTGATCAGTAGGCGCGACGAGCCCGTATATCCCCATTTCATGACCGTGACCAAGGGCGCGCCGTCCTTTTGCACGACCACCATAGCGGGATCGGACGGGAACACCTCGCCCGTGGCAAAGGGAAGCCCTGTGCTTCTTGCATGGCGCAAAAGCACTTGCAGCTCGGGGATCTTTGCATCGTCAAATACCATATATCTGCCGCACATATCGTGTTCCTCCTGTCAGGTCCCCCATACGTCGCGCATCTCGGCCTGTCATTCTCGAGCACGCGCTCCCATTTTTAAGATTCTTCGCTGCGCTCAAGAATGACAAAAATGGGAACGCGTAGCGAAGAATCTTGGCCAAGATGCGCGCGGAGAATGAAGGGGACTTTTTTATCATTATAAAGCATTCCCGTTTTTCTGTCAATTCATTTTTGATAAAAATACCTCTTGACATGGAACAAATGTTCTGCTATAATACGTATATGGAACAAATGTTCTATATTGGAGGCGAAGATATGGATCGTGTGATACTGCACGTGGATATGAATAACTTTTTTGCGTCGGTGGAGTGTGCCGACCGCCCCGAGCTGTGGTCGCAGCCGGTCGCGGTGGCGGGCGACGTGCAGGCGCGGCACGGTATCATTTTGGCCAAAAACCAGGTGGCCAAGGCATACGGCGTGCAAACGGGCGAGAGCATTGCCGAGGCACGGCGAAAATGTCCCCGCATCGTGCTGCTGCCGCCGCACATGGACCGGTATCAGCAGATCTCGGACAAGGCGCGCGCCATTTATGCGCAATACACCGACCGCGTGGAGAGCTTCGGGATTGACGAATGCTGGCTGGACGTGACCGGCAACGGCAGGCTGTGGGGAGAGGACTACGGCGAGGTGATCGCGCACGAGATCCGCTGCCGCATCAAAGCAGAGCTTGGCGTGACCGTGTCGGTGGGGGTGTCGTTCAACAAGATTTTTGCCAAAATGGGCAGCGACTATAAAAAGCCGGACGCGGTGACGGTGATCTCGCGCGAAAATTTCCGCGAGCTGCTGTGGCCCTTGCCCGTGGGCGATCTGATTTTCGTGGGGCGCTCCACCGCGCAAAAGCTGTGGTATATGCAGATCCGCACGGTGGGCGACTTGGCGCGTGCCGAGCCCGATCTTTTGGAAAGGGCACTTGGCAAAAGTGGGTTGATGGCCTGGAATTTTGCCAACGGCATGGACGGCTCGCCCGTGCTGCACGACGGGCAGGAGTATCCCATCAAAAGCATCGGAAACAGTACCACCACGCCCGTGGATATGGTCACGCGGCGCGATGCCGAGATCGTGCTGGCGCAGCTTTGTCAGAGCGTGGCCACACGGCTGCGCGAGGCAGATCTGCGCTGCACCACGGTCAAGCTCTCGTTGCGCACCACCGATCTTTCCTGGAAGCAGCGGCAAAAGGGCACGGCAGCCACCTGCCTTGAAAACGACCTTTGGCGCGAGGCCATGGCGCTTTACGATACCTGTCACGACGGAAAGCCCCTGCGCAGCATCGGCGTGGCCGCGTGCAATCTGACCCCCAACGGCGAGCGACAGCTCTGCATGTTTGACGGGCAAGGGGAGACCTGCCGACATGCCGCGCTGGAGTCGCTTGGCGGCGTGCTGGACTCCTTGCGCGAGCGCTTTGGCGCACGCGCGGTGCGCAGGGGATTGCTATTGGAGGGTGATCTTCTGATCGGCGGCATCGTCGGTCAGGGTATGCAACCGCATCCGATCGCAAGGAGAAATTGAGTGTGAAATGTGAAATGTGAAATACCCCTGCGCGTAACAGGGGACAGGCCCTTGTTACACCGCGGTGGCGGCTATTGTATCGTGTTCAATCGTGTCACGGCGTAACAATGCTCCGTCCCCGGTTACACGCACCCCCGAGCGGGCAACCAAGCGTGTAACTGCGGGGACGGGTCCGTGTTATGTTGCAAGGCCAAAGGTCGCAGCAATGTAACTTGGTTCCGTCCACCCGTTACGCGCGTGAAAATAAATACAGCAAAAAGCAACCAAAATCCCCGAGGGAGCGGATGCTCGCCTCGGGGCAGGGGATAAAAATGCAATTCGTCAGTTATCGGACGGCTTTTCTTGGATCAACGGGCGATAAACATCCGGCCGTGGTGACCATATTGCGTTCGGCCACAGCTCTTCCTCGCGGTACCAGTGCTCTTTGCCGACAACACAGGACACGTCTTCTCCATCCTGCAGGTAGAAAACGCAGTTGCCTTCGTGCTCATAACTCATAAAAAAGCAACTCCCGTCGGATCTGTAAAAATGCTTAAATGCCGGTTCATCATAATTCCATCCGTCCCAAACGCTGTGCGTGTTCTCGATCAGAATCTGATACAGCTCAGGGCAAGTGCGGTAGAAATGCAAATGGATTACAATATCGCCAATATGCGATGGTTTGGGATCGCGCGGAGGCGCGTACTCAAAGCAGGCAGGATCAACGTTTATCTCGTAAGGCTTGAGTTTCTCTGCCCATTGAACGTGAGGTGAAAACCAAATGCTGAAATATTCAGAATACCGAAAACAAGTTTGAATCAGTTCCTCATAATCTGCACCCACAATATCGTAGTCTTCATCTCCGGTCAAAATGTCGGTATCAAAAAAAACGTAATTCATTTTAAGTGACTCCTTGGTATTTTTACCTGTTACACAAACTTTAAGTGACCCTTCATGTACACATCCATGTCGGCACACATGTCAGCGTACTGCTTCAGAAATTGTTCCTTACTTGTTCCGTTGATCTTGGAGAGAAGAAACTCTTTGGTTTGTTGTGTTTTTTGGGATTGTGCGGTGTTTGACGCTTGGCAGGACAAAAGCGCATCAAAGTAATTGTCCAAATAATTCTCCACAGGCAAGGGGAGCTCACCAAGATATTTTTGGTGAAGCAGGATTTCGGGCTTCAAAGATGCGGATATGATCAGCATAAACTTTGAAGATCCGCTATTCGATGAGAGATTACGCACTCCCTTAAGGGAATCAAAAAAGTAATCTTGCTCGGTTTTCATGCTATCAAGATGAGCAAGGACGGTATGCGTAAAGCAATCTAAGACGGCCTGCATTTGCGCATGGTTTTGCTCGGGCTCTTGCGGGTTGTAATAAAATCCCATCAAAAAGCCGCCCTCTTGCGTCCACCATCCTTTTTTGATATCGGGATATGCCATTGCATTGTACATCCAATAGGGGATAGATGCAAAGCATATTTGAAAAGGATTGCAGGTTTTCAAGAAAACGCCCTGGAGCATGTTGCCGTGCATGCGGTAATATAACAGCCCGGATTGGGTAAAGCCGGCTTGCTTCATGGTGGTGGAAAAGACGTCGGTAAAGCATTTATTCAGCGTCATAGTATTTCCTTTCGTGTAACGCGCGTCACAGGGGACACGCCTATCTTCGCTCTTATTTTCATTATAACAGGCTTTTTGGGTGCTGTCAAGCAAATGCGATTTGCCCCTTCACTTATACAGTCGCATTTTTTGCCGAAACGTTCCGATGTTTTTGAAAAATTTCCAAAAAAATTTTTTCAGCATTTCATTTGCATTTCATTTGCCCATCAATTTCCCCACAAAAACCGCCAAAATCATTGACAATTTACAAAATATGAGTATAATTATTATGGGAGTGTAGGGAATGGCGAAAAATCGTTCCCGCACAAGACAAAAATAAACGGAGGCTTTACCTATGGAAAAGTATTACCGCATGAATATCGCAGGCTGCGAGCGCGATCTGCCGCTCTGCCCCTTAAACGACAAGCTGATGATCGGTGCGTTCGTCATCTTCGGCGACCCCGAGCTGACCACCGCTGCCGCCAAGGCGCTTCTGGATAAGGTCCCCGAGTACGATTACCTGATCACCGCAGAGGCAAAGGGTATTCCGCTGGTGCACGAAATGGCAAGACTGGCAGGCAATCAGAAATACATGCTGGCGCGCAAGGGCGCAAAGCTGTACATGAGAGATGTGCTGCAGGTTTCCGTTCGTTCCATCACCACCAACCGTGAGCAGACCCTGTATCTCGACGGCTACGACGCTGCTCTGATGAAGGGCAAGAAGATTCTGATCGTGGACGACGTCATCTCCACGGGCGAATCTCTCAAGGCACTTGAGGCGCTGGTTGAGCAGGCGGGCGGTATGGTTTGCGGCCGCGCTGCAATCCTTGCCGAGGGTGACGCGATCGAGCGCGAGGATCTGGTATATCTTGAGCCCCTGCCGCTGTTTGACAGCGAGGGAAATCCCCTGTAAAAATGTAAATACATCTGTAAGGAGAACATAAAAATGGCAGAATTTTTGAGTGCAAATGATAAAAGAACGCACTATTGCGGCACGCTGACCGAGTCGGACATTGGCGCAAAGGTATGCGTGATGGGTTGGGTGCAGAGACAGAGAGACCTTGGCGCGCTGATCTTTATCGACCTGCGTGACAGAACGGGTATCGTGCAGCTGTCCTTTGACGATTCCACCGACCGCGAGATTTTTGAAAAGGCATTCCGTGCACGCAGCGAGTACGTGCTGGCCGTTCACGGTACTGTCCGTCCCAGAGCCGAGGGTGCGATCAACCCCAACCTGCCCACGGGTAAGGTAGAGATCTTTGTGGAGAGCATGAAGGTGCTGTCCGCTGCGCAGACCCCTCCCT
>CAZCRV010000016.1:0-283 GCA_964501175.1 uncultured Clostridium sp. | reverse complement strand
TTTGAGATCGGTACTGGCAAAAAGGTCAACGACGAAATCGCGCTGCGCTACCGTTACCTTGACCTGCGCCGCCCCGAGCTGCAGAGAAACATCCGCATGCGTCACGAGATCGCACGCGTTGCAAGAGAATACTATTACGAGAACGGCTTCCTTGAGATCGAGACGCCCATGATGATCAAGCCCACCCCCGAGGGCGCGCGTGATTACGTGGTTCCGTCCAGAATCCATCCCGGTTCTATGTACGCGCTGCCCCAGTCTCCTCAGCTGTACAAGCAGCTCTTGA
>CAZCRV010000015.1:0-17564 GCA_964501175.1 uncultured Clostridium sp. | reverse complement strand
GAAATACGGATGCGCAAACCGTCCGTCTGTAGGGACCGGCGTCCCCGACGGTCCGCCCCATAAATCATAAATTTCGGCGGACCGTCGAGGACGCCGGTCCCTACAAAGGGAACGAGGGCGCCCTGGACGTCGCCCCCACCGTCGAACGGCTTTTTTGACAAATTTCGGCACTTATTTTTGTGTGTTTCTACAAGAATGCGTTTTCCATCGATTTCTTTTGCAAAAACGTTTGCAAACCGTGCGATTTTCATGTATAATAGAGAGGATAAGCATTTTTTATCCGACTGATACGATTCAATTATAAGGAGATATATATGTTCGAAAAAATTTTGGAGCAGATCCGCTGCCACGATACCATCATCATTCACCGCCACACCAATCCAGACGGCGACGCGATGGGCAGCCAGATCGGCCTTAAGCACATCATCAGGCAAAATTTTCCCGAAAAGCGCGTGCTGGTGGTAGGTGACCCCGCCAAGCGTTTTGCCTTTATGCAGGACAGCGTCATGGACGAGGTTGCGGACGAGGATTACAAGGACGCGCTTGCCATTGTGCTGGACACCTCGGCAAAGGCCCTGATCAGCGACAGCCGCTACACCACCGCACACGTCTCGGCGCGCATTGACCATCATCTGTTCTGCGAGACCATTGCAGATATTGAGGTCACAGACAACTCCTATGAAAGCTGCTGCGGTCTGATCGCCGAATTCGCGATTGAGAGCGGTCTTACCCTCTCCCCTCTGGCGGCAAAATCGCTCTACACCGGCATGGTGACTGACTCGGGACGCTTCCGCTACGATTCGACCAGCGCAAACACCTTCCGTCTGGCATCGTTTCTCAAGTCTCACCCCTTTGATACAAACGACATTTACCGAAATTTGTACGCCGACGACTTTTCCTTTATCCGTCTGCGCGCTTCGTTCGTGCTTAAAATCCAATTCACCGAGCACAACGTAGGCTACATATACACCACCCGCGAGGAACTGGCGGCCACGGGCGCGGACTCCTTTACCGTCTCGCGCGGCATGGTCAACACCATGGGTGAGATCCGCGGTGTGGACGTTTGGGTAAACTTTACCGAAACCGACGAGGGCGTGCTCTGCGAGCTGCGCTCAAGTAAATACAACATCAACGCCATCGCGGTCAAGTACGGTGGCGGCGGACACATCAAGGCCAGCGGTGCGACCGTCAAGGATCGCGAGGAGGCTATGCGCATGCTTGCAGATCTTGACGCCCTGGTCACGAAAGGAGAATGAACGTGGAAGTTTTACAGCAAATTCTAAGTAAGATCAAGCAATACGACACCATCATGCTGTTCCGTCATGCGCGCGTGGATGGCGACTGCGTGGGTGCTACCAAGGGACTCAAGGCCATTCTCAAGCTCTCCTTCCCCGAAAAGAAGGTATATATCATCGACAACGAGCATGCCGATTATCTTGCATTCCTGGGCGAGGACGACGCGCCCGTGGAGGATGAGGTCTATTCAAACGCGCTTGGCATCGTGCTGGACAGCGGCAACGAGGAGCGCATCTCCAACCAAAAATACAAGCTTTGCCGCGAGCTGATCAAGATCGACCACCACATCAACGTCTGCCCCTATGGCGACGTCTCATGGGTTGAGGAGGAGGCCTCCTCGGTTTGCGAGATGGTGACCAAGTTCTACGACACCTTCAAGCACGAGCTCAAGATCGACTCCGAGGCAGCTACCTATCTCTACACCGGCATGGTCACCGACTCAGGTCGCTTCCGCTTCAGCAGCACCTCGGGCGACACCATGCGCATGGCTGGCGTGCTTTTGGACGTAGGCGTGGATACTGACGTGCTGTACGCGCAGCTTTATCTGCAGGACGTGGAGGATTTCAAGTTCAGGTCCTACGTGTATAAGAATATGAAAATGACCCCCTCGGGCGTGGCGTACCTGTACGTCAGCCGCGCGACCATGGAAAAATTCAATCTGACCCACGAGCAGGCGGCTGCAGCCGTTTCTCTGATGGATTCGATCAAGGGCTCGCTCATTTGGCTGATCTTTATCGAGAACGAAACCGAGATCCGCGTCAGATTGCGCTCCCGCTTTGTCACGGTCAATCAGATCGCAGAGAGATACAACGGCGGCGGCCACGCTTGCGCAAGCGGCGCAACCGTGCACACAAGAAGAGAGGCTATGCGCCTGGTCAAGGAGGCCGACGAGGCCTTGGCCAAGTACAAGGCAGAAAACGAGGGCTGGTTATGAGAATTCTGATTACAAACGACGACGGCATCAAGGCCGAAGGCTTGCTCCCCTTGGTCAAGTGGGCGTCCAAATATGGCGAGGTCACCACGGTCGCCCCTTTACACGAGCAGAGCGGCAAGAGCCATGGCATCGATATTTTCCATCCCATCGCGGTCACCAAATATGACCTCTGCCCCGAAACGGTTGCATACGCCGTGGACTCCACCCCTGCCGATTGTGTGCGCTTTGGCATCATCGGCCTTGGTCAGCAGTACGACCTGGTCATCTCGGGCATCAATCGTGGCTACAACATCGGCCAGGACATCGTGTATTCGGGCACGGTGGGCGCGATTTACGAGGCAGCGGCGCAGGGTCACAAGGGCCTGGCACTCTCCACCGACCCGGGCACACTCGCGGGTGCTCTCGAGCAGCTGGATTACGTGTTCAAGTTCTTTGAGCGCAACAATCTCTTTGCCATCAACAATCTTTACAACGTCAATATCCCCGAAAATCCGCAGGGCGTTCACATCACCCGCCAAGGACAGGCGAAGTATTCCGACGAGTGGGTGGACAACGGAAACGGCACCTACCAGCAGGTCGGCCAGTTCATTTTCGAAAATACCAAAAATCTCGAGCTGGATACCGACTGCGTCATGAACGGCTACATTTCCATCACTCCCCTGCAATCCGACCGCACAAACGTGCCGGTTTTCAAGAAACTTGCAGGTTATATCAATCGATAAAACACACCATAACGACACAGGGCGGGAGCTTTGCTCCCGCCCGATTTATATGTTAAACAAAAGTGTAAAAACAACCATGCGACGTAGCCACGCAGCGGATTTGTCATTTTACCACACTATCGGCAAAATATCAAGTCATTTCACGAATATAATTTAGAGATATTTTGCCGATATCGGCAATTGGCCATCGAGATAAATCCGATATGCAGGAAGCAAAGAATTTCAGGAAAAAGGATAAACTCGCAAAGATAAAAGTACCGAGGCAAATTCATGCCTCGGTACTTCCGCTGCCCTTCTCTCTGCTGAAATTGCAGAGACAAGGTGCAACGCTTTTTTTATTGTTAAATTACTCAGCCAGAACCAGCTCCATGGGGAACTGTGCAACGCCGGTGTTGCCTGCGTTGATATAGCTGGTATTGGATGCGGACATGGTATCAAAGTTGTTGTAAGAACCAATGTACTTATCCTGGCCATCCAGATTGGTCATCCAGATATTGGTCTCGGGAACGTAGGTGTAGGTGCTGGTAGCAGCATCCTGGTACAGGATAGCAACCTTGCCTGCATCGTTGTTGGTGACGTTGATGTACTTCTTTGCACCGTCAATGGTGGTAAAGAAGTTGTAGCCTGCCTCGGTCTTCTCTACGAATACCTGCAGAGCAGCTGCCTTATCCTCGGAGGTGATGAGGTATCTGTCCTGGTCAATGCCGCCGCAAACGTATACGACGTGGCCGTTCTTGACCTGGTTCATGGACATCAGATATGCAACGCCTTCCTTGATCTCAACGCCTGCGTTGGTGATGACGTTGCCGTCAGCGGACATGTTGCCGTCAGCAAGAGTAACGAGCTGCAGCGGGAACTGGCTGACGCCGGTGTTCTCAGCGTTGATGTAGCTGGTCTTGGATGCGCTGATGGTATCAAACGTGCTGTAGGTACCGAGATAGTAAAGGTTCTCGTCACCCTCAACCGTGGTTACCCATGCATTGATATCCTCGGTGTAGGTATAAACGCTTACTGCGGTATCCTGGTACAGAACTGCGATCTTACCGGCATCGTTGTAAACTACGTTGATGTACTTCTTTGCACCGTCGATGGTGGTGTAGAAGGAGTAGCCATCACCGTTTGCCTCAGCGTAAATATCAAGTGCCTCGGAAGCAGACTTGGAGGTAACCAGATATCTGTCCTGGTTGATGCCACCGCATACGAATACGCCGTAGCCGTTCTTAACCTGGTTCAGATACATCTTGTAAGCAACGTCTGCTTCGGGAGTGGTGGTGGGAACGATGGTAAAGTTGGAAGCAACCAGCGTGATCTCAAAATCAGCAGTCTCAGTAACGTCACCCAGAGTCAGGGTAGCGGTCAGCTTGACGTTGGTGGTCTCGCCCGGAATGGTAACGGTCAGCTTGCCGCCGTCAACGGTAACGTACTCGCTGTCGGATGCCCAGCTGATAGTAACGTCGGAATAAGTGGAGCCTGCAACGGTCAGCTCTGCCTCACCGTTCTCGGTGAAGGTGGTCACGTCAACAGTCAGGTTGTCCTTTTCAAGCGTTACCTTTTCAGTGTCACTTCTCTCGGGAAGTGCGTAGTTGTAGAAGCAATCCACGGAGGTGGGGATCAGGTAAGGAGTGCCGGAGTAGGTGATCATGATACCGGTCACGTCAGCGGTGTAGCCCAGCTTTTCAGCGTGTGCTGCATCGATGGTGCCCTTATCATCAGCCGTCAGAGTGGTGGGGAAATCGGTTACGTAGGTTCTTACGTAAGACTCTACGCCGTTCAGCTCAAAGTACAGGTACTGGCTGGTAGCGGTAGCCAGCTCCTGGCCGCCAATGGTAACGCCCTTGATCACAACAGGCATACCAACCAGCTCGTTGAAGTTGGTCTCGGGAACGAACTTATCTGTGATATCAACAGGCTCGAAGCTCTTGATTTCGGTATTGACAACGGTGGGAATACCGCCCTTGATCTCCATCATGCCGCTGTAAGGAGCAGCAGGACCTGCAACGCGAACGGTCATACCGATCTCGATGCCAAGATCAGCAACGGGGTCAACGTCCATCTGGTAGGAGTAGTAGCCGCCGTAGCCGCTTTCGTCCAAGAGGAACAGGTGGTTTCTGGTGTTGCCTGCTGCCTTGGAGTTGATACCAACAACGATACCCTGAATGATCAGGTTGTCGCCTTCCTTGGCTGCCTGGTACTCAGCCCAGGTGGTTACCTTGAACTTGGGAACGGTGCGGTTGAATTCCTTTGCAACGGTGTTGCCTTCAGCATCGGCAACGGTTGCGGTCAGCACGTATGCGATTTCTTCATAAGCTTCATCCGGAATGTCAACGGCAACCTTGCCGTCCTCGCCAACGGTCAGAGTGATCTGATCGCTGTTTACGGTCCAGGTAATTGCATAAGTGGTAGAGCCAATTTTTACGCTGGAAACCAGAGTGTAGTCGGCAGCGGTAACGGTGGTGTCCTTATACAGCTGACGAACGTACTCTGCAGCATTCTCCAGATCGGTGGGCTCGTCACTTACTTCGGGCGCCAGGGTCGTCTCTTCTTCGGGAGTCGTGGTCTCTTCCTGGGTGGTAGGTGCTTCGGTCGTGGTCTCTTCACCCTGCTGCTCGTCATTATTGCAAGCAACCAGAGAAGCCAAGGACAGAACCAGAGCAACTGCCATCAAAAGCATGAGAATTCTTTTCATGATAGCTCCTTTTCTTTTTCAAAAATATTGTCGTATGGTTTATCAGTTATAAGTAACGTCTCCGATCGAGAACACTCTTACCTGATATGCGCCGTTGTAGGAATCGATAATTCCCTTCACGGTGATGTTGGTGCCTGTGGGGAACGCCGCATCCGTGATCAGCTTGCCGTTCTCATCGGCAAGCACCTCGGTTCTGACAACAATGGTCGTGCCGTCCTCTGCCTTGCAGGTGATGGACATAGCGCCCTTGTCATCACTGGTATCGGCGGTAGTGGTGTAAACGCTCTCAACAGTCAGATTCTTAACCGTGACAGTGCTGTAGTGTGCCAGCTCGCCGTAGTTAAATTCGGTGGGCGTGATGACCTCATTGCCATCCGCGTCAAAGGTGGTCACGTCCAGCGTCAGCTTGCCGCTTACAATATCGGACGCTGCTACCTCATAGTAGCTTGCCTTACCTCCTTCGCCGATCTTATGGATACCCGTGGTGCTCAAGTCACCCTCGGGGTCCATCATATCGATCTCATACTGAATGTTGGAGATCTGCCATGTGCCGCCAAGCTCGTAATACTGCAGCGTACCAACCATCACGACGCGGTTACCGATGCTCAAGGCTTCCATAACCTTACCGATCACGTTATAGCCGCAGAAGACCTGCATGCCGAAATACATATCGTTCTCGACATCATACTCTTCCAGATAAACGGTAGCACCGCTTCTCTTGACAACAACGCCTTCAAAACGAACCAGCTGATCCTTGTACTGCTCATAGTTGAGCTTGAGCTCCTTGAGAGTGACGTTCTGTGCGCCGCCATAATAGAAATCGGGGTCCTTATCCTTGGAGAATACGTACAGCTTGAGCTGCTTTGCCTGGTTGAGCGCACCCATGGTGTACTCGGAGTACGCGTTGTCGGCCGCGTTGGAGCCGAATGCCAGACCCTGCTGCAGAATCTCGATGTTGAGATTGCGATATTCGGTCATCTCGTCGGTCTTGTACCAAACCCAAACGAGATATCTGCCACCCGTGGAGTCAACGTTCCACGTAGCGTTATCGGATTCGATGTAAATGGAGGTCGCCTTTGCAAGCGTCTCCTTGGTGTAGTTCGAAGCCTTTTTGCCCCAGGGCTCGATGATACCGGTGGACTCGGGGGTGTTGATACCGAGGTATCTTGCCTTGAGAATACCGGAGGGCACGATGCTGGTGGGCACGTTGAAGTGGGTGGTATCACCGTCGATGGCGGCGTGTACCGTCACTTCCACGTTGACTCTGCCGGAGTTGGGATTGAATTTTACCTGATCGGCAAAATCAACAAACTCGGGCTCGGATTCGGTTTCGGATTCGGTGGGTGTTGTGGTCGTGGACTCAGAAGGAGTCTCCGTACCTGCCGGTTCGGTGGTCGTTTCCTCGGAGGAAATCTCTTCACCGCCCTGATCGCAGGCTGCAAGGCAGCCTGCAATCATAGCAAGGGCAAGGAGAACAATCAGTAATTTGGATAAACTCTTCATGTTCTTTTTATCAATTCACAAATAGAAGTCAGATTACTGAGCGTTGTTGCACTCAACGATAGCGTCCTTGAACGCCTTGTCGATCATAGCGTCAACGTCATCAGCGGAAGTTACGAAGCAGTACTGCATCAGAACGCCAACCTTGTCACGAGCAACGGAAGAGCCGTTGAACGCGGGAGATACGAAGTAAGCATCGGACATCTCTCTACCAACCTTAACAGCCAGAGCCTGGATGTGCTCGCCGCCGTCAGCGTTCTCAAGGAAGTTCTTGTATGCGGGAACGTTCTCAACGCTCTTGATTACGGGCATGTAACCGGAGGTCATGGAGAACTCTGCCTGGAATGCGGGATCGGTGGTCAGGAACTTGACGAACAGCCAGGAAGCAACGACCTCCTGCTTGTTGTCGCTCTCAAAGATGCACAGGGAGGGGCCCTGGGAGATTGCCTTGGGAGCATCGGGATTTACCTGGGGAATGGGAGCGATACCAACCTCGAATGCATAACCGTCATCGGTTGCTTCGGGACGCTGGTGCATGGAACCACCGGTAGAACCGATGGACATGTAGCTGTTCTTATCGGTCAGCTCGGTGAACAGGCCGGAGGTGTAAGCGCCGTACAGCTCCTGAGTGGTCAGGTAGCCTGCTTCGTACCAGGATCTGAATTCCTTAACGAATGCCTTGTTCTGATCGTTATTGAACAGGAAGTACTTACCTCTCTCTGCAGAGGTGTAGGGAGAACCATACTGCTCGCACATGGTGATGAACCAGTTAGCCTCGGAGTCATAGCCCAAAGGGATGCAGTCGGGATCGATCTCAAGGATCTTCTTGCAAAGAGCTTCCATTTCGTCCCAGGTGGTGGGAACGGTCAGGCCGTTTGCATCGAAGAAGGTCTTGTTGTAGTACAGAACCTCGGTGGACTTGGACATAGGCAGGGTGTACATGGTGCCTGCGTTGTCAAATACTGCACCCTCTGCATAGTAGCCGGGGATGAAGTCAGCGATCTGCTCAGCGGTCAGACCCAGAACGGTCTTATTGCCCTGTGCATCGGTCACTTCGATGGTGCTGTCGATAAAGCTGTTGAGCGGTACTACTGCCTTTGCAACGTTGTAGAGAGCTACGTGGTCGGGATAGCAGTAAGCGATGTTAGGCTGGTTGCCTGCGGTCAGCTCGGTCTTGATCTGGTCACGAACCTCGTCGTAGCCACCGATCTGAGCGTGCTCAACCGTGATGTTGGGGTACATCTCGTTGAACTTCTTGATGTACTTGTCCAGAACGCCCTGGTAGGTAGCGTTCATGGTGTGAGAGAAGGTGATGGTGACCTCGCTGCCGTCATAGCCAACAGCGGGTACGTCATAGGAGACGGGCTGGACGGTGGGCTGGCCCTGCTCGTCGGTCTGCACCTCACCCTGAGTTCCCTGTTCACTGGGATTCTCTTCAACGGGAGGCTGAGTGGTTGCCTGCTGTCTGTCGCAGCCGGTCAGTGCAAAAACGCCGATGCACATAACCAGCAGGAGCGCGAACGCAAGAATTCTTTTCATGGTTTGTTTCCTTTCGTTTTTTGTTATATTTTTTATTTTTATAGACTTTTGAGTCGATAAAACGAAATTAACCCTTGATACCGCTTCTGGAAACGCCCTTCATAATATACTTACGAAGGAAGATGAAGACTAAGAACAAAGGAATGGATACGATGGTAACCGCAGCCATCTGCACGGGGATATCCGCCTCACCCGAGCCCGCATCCGTAAACGCGGAGCGCAAGCCGTTGGTGATCAGGTAGTAATCCTTGTGTGCGACCAGTCTGGGCCATACGTAGGAGTTCCAGGAGCCCATCATCTTAAGGATGGTGATCGAGATCAGCGTAGGCAGGGAGAGCGGGATCATGACCTTGCACAGGTACTTAAAATCGCCCGTACCGTCTACCTTAGCCGCTAAGTACAGCTCGTTGGGGATCTGCATAAAGTTCTGCTTAAGCAGATAAATGTAGAACACGCTGACAAGGAACGGCACGATCAATACCGCATAACCCTCAAACCAGTTGGGGTTCTTGTACCAGCCAAACTCGGTGATAGTGGTGAAGTTGGTGATGGTGAACAGCTCGCCGGGGATCATCATAGTGCCAAGCATCATGGAGAACAGAATGTTCTTACCCTTGAACTCAAGACGTGCAAACGCGAACGCCGTGATGATGGTGATGACCAGCGACAAAATCGTGGAAATCACACCAACGATGATGGTGTTCTTGAACAGCTTGAGCAGCTCAGCCTTTTGGAAGGCCTGGAGGTAGTTGCCCCACATGATTTCCTTGGGGAAAAGCGTGGGAACGGACAGTCTGTATTCCGCCAGCGACTTAAGCGAGGAAATGATCATCCAGTAGAACGGGAAAATGACGATGGTCGCCATAATGATCAGGAAGGCATACAGCGCGACCTGTGTGAGAACCTTGACGATCTTCTGCTGCACGGTTACCTGCTGGAGGTCCTTTTCGGACAATACTTTCATTTGCTTTGCCATATCGGTACCTCCCTATCTTAATAGTGCGTCTTTTTCTTGCTGACGCCCAGGTTCACAAGCGTGACCGCAAAGATCAGCACGAACAGAAGCAGAGCCGCTGCGGATGCAATACCCTCCGCATTACCCAGGTTGTCGTAAATATAACCTACCATGGTCTGCAGCACGGGGACGCCGACTGCCGCTCCGGGAGGCTGCATCTTCTCGCCGAAGATACCTACGATACTGGTGTATTCTTTAAATCCGCCGATAAAGCCCGTGATAACGACGTACGCGATCATGGGAGAGAGCAGCGGAACGGTAATTCTGGTAAAGACTCTCCACTTGGGAGTCGAGTCGATCTTGGCAGCATCGTAATACTGCTTGTTGACGCTCTGCAAGCCGCCAAGCAAAATCAGAATCTTGAAAGGCAGCGCATTCCATACGATGTAGATGACCATAACCGCGATATTGGCCCAATACGTCGAGCCCTGGTTGATCCAGTTGATGGGATCAAGACCAAAGACCATCAGCACCGTATTGACGATACCGACTGAGGTACTGGCCGCGATGTCGGTCGGATTGACGCCGACGATATTGAACATGGCCGCAAATACCATGCCTATTGCGATCGAGTTGGTCACGTACGGCAAGAAGAAAATGGTCTGCAGCACGCGTTGTAGCGGCTTGATTGCATTCAGACACACCGCAATCAGCAGCGCTAATAAGGTCGAAAGCGGAACGGTCAGCACGCAAAGAATGACCGTGTTTTTCATGATGGTCCAGAAGCCGTCGTAGGTCAGAACGGTCATGAAGTTCTCAAGACCAAACACAAACTTGACCTTTTCGGGATCATCGTCCGCAAGCTTTTTGTTACCGATTTCCTTAGCAATGGTATAACCCTGATATCTGCCCCAAAGGGGATTGCCGTTCTCATCACAAAGCTGCATACCGTCCTCATCAAAGCCCGCGGGAGCGTCCGCATCCCAATATACCGTAAACGCCATACGCACGGTATTGAAAATCGGCCACACGGTGAAGATCAGCAACAGAATGATCGCAGGCAGCAGATAGAGCCAGGCTTTCCATTGATGTTTACTGTCAACCATAAGTACCTCCTCAGAATCTGATTCTGTTCTCGGTCTCGGCGTCGAAAATGAACACCTTATGAGACTTGAGCGAGTAAGTTACCTTTACCCGGGAGAGATCTACCTTGTTGTCGGAGTTGATGATTGCACGAACCAGCGGGTTGACAGAGGAGGAATGCTCGCAAACCACGCTCATGTCACGGCCCATGACCTCAACGTTCTTGAGATCGCATACCATGGGGCCTTCGGGATCAAGAACGAAGCCCTCGGGACGGATACCTACGAATACCTCGCGGTCCTCTACCCCGGGAACATCCAGCACACCGTCATCGCCCAGATACAGCTTGCCGCCTGCTACCTTGCCCTTGAATACGTTGATGGGAGGAGTGCCCAAGAACTTGGCAACAAACAGGTTTGCAGGATCGTCGTAAACCTCCTGAGGAGCGCCAACCTGCTGTACAACACCCAGCTTCATAACAACGATCATATCGGAAATGGACATAGCCTCTTCCTGGTCGTGCGTTACGAATACGGTGGTAATGCCGGTTTCCTTCTGAATACGGCGGATCTCTTCTCTGGTCTGCAGACGCAGTCTTGCATCCAGGTTGGAAAGCGGCTCGTCCAGAAGCAGCACGCGGGGCATCTTGACAAGAGCTCTTGCAATAGCAACTCTCTGCTGCTGACCGCCCGACAGCTCGCTGGGCTTACGGTCCATCAGCTCGTCGATCTGTACAAGCTTTGCTGCCTCGTAAGCGCGTTCAAGCATTTCTTCCTTGGTCATCTTGTCCTTACCCTTCAGATTCTGCAGGGGAAACAGAATGTTCTGCTTGACCGTCATGTGGGGGTACAGCGCATAGTTCTGGAATACCAGACCAACACCGCGGTTTTCGGGGGAAAGTGTGGTTACATCCTCTTCTCCAAAGAAGATCTGACCCGAGGAAGGCTTCTGCAGACCGCTGATCATGTAAAGAGTGGTACTCTTACCGCAGCCGGAAGGGCCAAGAAGGCCTACGAGCTTGCCGTCTGGAATGGTAAAGGTAAAGTCGTTTACGGCTATTACCTCGCCCCCTGCCTTTTTATTGCGGCTGGGGAAGATCTTCGTTAGATTTCGTAATTCAACTTTCATTTCATCTAACCTCCATTTGTGTTTATATACTTTTATTTGTGAAACCGAATTTAATAGGGTGAGCTTGCAACCTCTTGCTCGTGGATCTTCTTTTTGTAATCAATGAGTGCCTGCTCGCTCTCAAAGACCATCTGCGTGGTCAGGTCGACCACCACCGTATCCGAAATCAGATCGTGAATGGTGGAGTTGGTGCGCGTCACGCACACCGAGATCAGCTCCAGCACCACAAGCCCAAGCAATACAATGGGGCCGACGATGCCGATGATGCCAAAGAACATCATAATCAGAATAAAAACAGGCATAAGCGTTTCGATGGTGCATTTACCGAACAGCATGCGGATAAACAGCACCAAGGGAGAAGCCTTGACCGTATTGGTGCGGATGACACCAATTCCAAAGATCTTTTTGCCAAGCGTCTGGCCGTTTTTGAAGATCATGGGAACGGCAAATTCCAAAATCGCATAAGAAACGATTGCTGCGACCACCGTCATAACCAGCGTGTAGTTGAGCAGCAGCACGTAGGTGTAGGCAAGATCGTTGTCCTTGGAGAGCGCCTCGTCCACCATGTCGTAAATTTCCTTTTGCCCCTCGGACATTTCCTCGTAGGCAATGCTTACGTCAAATTCGCACCGCTCACCGTACATCTCTTCGTATTTGTCCTCGCACATAGCGATATGTACGTTTTTTCTCTCCTCAATAAAGTCCATATGTCGGTCGTAATCCAGTGCAAACGACAAAAGCGCCGCTATGCCGACAGCCAATATCGCAAATATGATAATATCAAACAGAAAAGCTGAAATTCGTTTCCAAAGACTCGCCTTTTGAAGGTCATAAATCATGCAGAGCTCCGTCCTTTCTCTGTTCATTTTTTGGGTCTTTTTTGCAAATATCCACACAGACCCATGCTATATTATCATACCATATTTCCCGACAAAAGTCTACACTTTTTTTCACTTTATGTCGTACTTTCCTCACTTTTGGTAAAAACAACGAAATTCACCGTTAAGTCCTTGTGCAATATCTCTTTTATTCTCACAATATAAAGAAAGAACGGCAGACCTTTTGCCTGCCGTTCTTCCCTTTTTACGAAAATTCTTCAATAATTTTTACAAGCTCCAGGGGGCTGTGCGCCACCACTTCGGCTCCCATGTCGTAGAGTACGTCCTCGGGACGGTATCCCCAGCACACGTCAATGGCGTGCATCCCCGCGTTGATGGCGGTTCTGACGTCGACGTCGCTGTCTCCGATATAGGCGCACTCCTCGGGAGCTGCCCCCATCAAAGCGGCCAACTGCAGCGGTACTGCAGGATCGGGCTTGGCTGCACGGCCCAGGCGAAATCCCTCGGCGGCAACAAACGTACCGACCTCGAACAGCTGCGCCACAAGCGCTTTGACAAACTCATCCTGCTTGTTGGAATTGACCGCCATGGGGTACTTTTTCCCCAGGTGTGCGATCGTTTCGGGGATGCCGTCGTAGGTGGTGTTTGTGTGCATATACACCTTGGCATAATTGCGGTTGTAAGCCGCGTACAGGGCGTCCACGCGCTCGTCGTCCTCGCGGTACTCTGCGGGCAACGCCATTTTGGCATAGTCGCGTGCGCCAAGGTTGATAAATTCGTACACCCGCGCCTCGCTAATCTCGGGATATCCCAGCTCGGCAAGCGCGAGGTTCATACCCTCGGCAATGGCCGGCAGCGTGTGCGCCAGCGTGCCGTCCAGGTCGAAAATCAATGCTTTTATCACAGATCAGTCTCTCTTTCTTTTGATGCAAATCGCAGCTGCGGGAATCAGCACAAGCATCATCGCGCAAGCAGTCACAGACTTGCAACCCTTTTCTTCCTTGATCTCGGGCGCGGTCGATTCCTGAATCGACTCTACAGGGTCGGTCTCGACCGACTCCGACTCGGTTCCCTTTCCCGCGTTCTCCGCGGTGCTGATGTAGCTGTACTTGAATCTCATACCGGGTGCGACGTCACCCGAGGTATAAAAGTCCAGAATGTCACCGCTAAAGGTGGAATATACCCATGCTCCGTCAGCGGTCTGCGTGCCTGTGTCGGCGGCGTCGTGTACGTTGTCCGTCCAGGAGAAGTTGATGGTAAAATCATACCCCGACAGATTCAGCATACTCTTGGGAACTGCAACCTGCATATATTTGCCGTCCACGGTGTAGGAAACCTTACCCACGGGCTCGGTTTCGTAGCCGTTACCGGTAAAGCGCTCCAGTACAGCCTCGGTGGCCGAGGGTGAGGTCTTATTCAACACGTACTCAAAGGTCTCCCAGCCCTGATTCTGCTGATCGGTATCCAAATACAGCACCATCCAGAGCGGATCGGTATAGGGCGTGATATCCTCGTTGCATTCCACATAGAAATACACGTACTCGTCGTCTCTTGCCACGCGCGCACCTATGATATCGTTTCTGCCCGAAAATTCGGTATAATGCAAGGAGCCGTAGCCCTGTGCATCGCGGTCACCCGTGTTGCCGATGTAAGCAGCATAATAAGGCTCGGCCGTACTCCATTGTGCAGCACCTGCGCCAAGATCAATGCTCTGCGCCGCACTCGGGGTCGGGATAGGTCTTGCGCCTTGGAATTGGCGGGATGCATTGACCAACTGGTAGTAATAATGATCCTTGAGGTCTCCCTTAGAAGGCTCGATGTCACGGCTGTGTTCGTCGTCAAACTGGTCGGGAAATCCGTTGAGTGTATCGCACCAGTTTTCATTTCGACCTGCCGTCCACTCGTTCCAGCCGGTTACAAAAATGACCTTGGGATCAAGCCCGATGGCATATTCAAACTGCTCTGCCAGCTGATATCCCCACAGCTTGGCATCCTCCTCGGTACGGTAGCCCGCCGAGGTATAGGAGCGCCCCATCGCATCGGGATGGTTCATGGCCACCATTTTGTCGGTCACGTAGGAGTGGTTGATGGCTACGCCAACCGTGGTCTGCTCCCAATTCTCCTGCTTTTGATCCTTGGTAGAAGTAAAATACGTTGCCTGCGGGTAGGTGGAAAGCCACCCCCAGTGCAGCTTTTGGGTATCCTTGACCGTATACCCGGGCTGCCCCGCACGGAAGGTAAAGAACTTCTTGATCTCCTGATTAAGCCCCGACTTTGCGGACAGATTGCTCGAATGTGCCATCAGCATGGGCTTGCCGTCCAGATAATACCAAAGGCTGTGATATTTATCCGCGCGGTAAACGTCCAGGTACAAGGATTCCAGCTGCTCAAGCGAGCCGGTAGTCGCGGCAAACGGCAGCATAAAAGACACCTTGGGGGTGTTCATGCCGTTCTGTTGCATCTCGCTCCAGGTCTCATAAAGCGGCGTATAGCTGGATTTCCAAGTATAATTGCCGTTGGTATTATCGGTAAATATGACGTCAATGCCTGCGTTGGTCAGCATTTCGGCATGCTTGCGCAGCACCCATTCGTCATCGGTGCGGTAATAGCCGAACAGCGGCTCGTTCCAGAAAAACGCGGTATTCGAGGTAGGCCAGCCCTCATGGAAATAATCGTTGATGGCCTCAGGGTGCTCGGTGATAAAGGCGGTATTGTTAAAGGGCTCGTTTCCCGCCAGATCCACGTGCCAGGTCCAGTAGAAAATGGCCAGCGTCTTGTCGGTTTTCAGATCTCCTACCTCGGCATTGGTCAGCGACGTGCGGCCAAGTCCGTCGGTAAACACCCAGGTATCGGGCATGACCTCGTGGGTATAAATCAGACTATCCTCGGGAAAGACATACTCTTCGGGCACGTCATGCCCGGTAAATACGCTGTCCAGCGAGGTTGCCTGATAAAAGGGCGTTTCGGGCGTTTTGGTAAAGGAGACCGTGATCTCCAGATCTCCCGTCTTTTCCACGCCGTCCTGCATGACAAAGCCCTTGGAAATCTTGGCAGGATACAGCCAGGTGCCGACCATGCCCTCTACGTCCTTGATAAAAAACAGATACTCACCCGCAGGCTGCTCGTCAAACGAGAGCGTATAGGTCTGGCAGTCGCGCACGTTTTCAAATCTCTGCTCTGCAATCGGTGCTGCGGATAGAGACTTTTCATAGCTTTCATCCCACGCGTAAAGCACCAGCGTGGCATCCGAATCGGACGTGCTCCAGGTGGGCAGGCAGTAGGCGATGCCATTAAAGGGTGCGCCAAGGCTAAGATGCGCACCGTAAACCTCTCCGGGCTGCACTTGGTGCGCTGATTTTTGTCCGTCCAGCGCAGGGTCGTACGCTTTGATCTTGATCGGGTTTTGTGATGTGATGGTGCTCTCTTGCGCAAGCACGGGAAGCGCAAGCCCTGCAAGCATCACAAGCACCAATATCACGGATAACGTTTTTTTCACGTCTGCCTCCTTTAGAATAAATCATTGGACCTTTTGTCAAATTCCGCGTGGCTCTTGAGCGGCAGCTCGCAGATGATGGCCATGACCGCGCCGTCAAGCTCGGCAAGATCCCTGCTCTGCTGCAATCTCTTGACGTATTTTTTGTCTGTCTCAAACATCCCCCCGCTCATAAGCAGCCAGATCTCCTTCATGCGGCCCGCCACAGCGTGCTCGCTGCCAAGCGCGACGCGGTAACGGCTGACCAGTTGCTCGTGAAAATCGCGCATAAGCGTGCGCGTGACCTTCTTGTCCGAGAGCAGCGCGGGATTGGATAACAGCCCTCTGCCGATCATGATTGCCTCGGTCCGGGGAAAACGCTGCGCTATATACCCAGCGTCCGCGCGCGTGCTCACGTTTCCGTTATAGCACAAGGGAATTTGCGTGTTGGCGCAAACGTAGTCGTAGGCGTCAAGATGCGGCACACCGCGGTACATTTCCTTGCCCGTGCGCGGGTGCACGATCAGCTCGCGGATTGGGTAACGACCAAAAATCTCTAAAAGCTCGGGCAGCTCGTTTGTGTCCTGATACCCAATGCGAGTTTTGATCGAAATATCGATGGGGCAGGCGTCAAACACACGCTCCAAAAACGCGTCCAGCGCGTCGGTATCGGCCAGCATGCCCGCGCCCTTTCTCTTGGCGGTCACCGTGCCCGAGGGGCAGCCGAGATTGAGATTGACTTCCTTATAGCCCATGTCAGCGATCTGCCCCGACATCCACAGAAAATCGTCCGCGTTTTTGCAAAGCAGCTGCGGCACGGTGGGCGCGGGGTTATTGGCGGGATCCAGCTCACGCAGCTCGCGCGGCGTCAGCCTGTGCACCTCGGTGGGCGAAAAAAACGGCGTATAATAGCGGTCCACACCGCCAAAGTATTCATGATGCAGCGTGCGAAAGACGCTGTCGGTCAGCCCCTCCATGGGGGCAAGATAATATTTCATAGTAAATCCTTATTTTTTCCTCATACTGTATCTATTGTAACATACTTTTCTCACTTTTGCAAGATGGTGCAACGTAAAAAACCCCCGAGTGTGCAAAGCTTGTACTCCTGCATTTTTTTGTGTTATCTTAATGTAACAGGGGACGGTTCTCTGTTACATAATTTTCCCTTATACTATAAGGATATTAGCGTGTCGCGCGTATGTAATATTTTATCGTAGGGGAGGGGCTTGCTCCTCCTCTCCTTAGCCAAAGAATATTTCAATTGATTGTACATTTCAAAAAATAAGGCAAAACAAGGAGGAGCAAGCCCCTCCCCTACGGCACGATGCATCGTGCGGATGTAACACGTGTAACACGGGACGGTTCTCTGTTACATTTGATTTTTATATTACACGCGATATTATATGTTGC
>CAZCRV010000014.1:3792-17742 GCA_964501175.1 uncultured Clostridium sp. | reverse complement strand
TATGAAACTGCTTTTCAGCAGGAATCATCGGATATTTAATTTTTTTAGATATTTGGTTAGATGTGAGATTTTTTGCTGATTTCGGAGTGCCCGAAAAGTCAGGCTCCGCAAGGCTTTCTGCGATTTCTGCGTCCGTTTTGGTCGCAAGATTTCAAGACCGCCTCGTTATGACCGCTTCGATAACCCTCCGTGTTTATCACGGAGAGGTTTGAGAAGCGGCTCGGCGTCAGCCGAATCCGCTGCGTGGTTCATCGGCGAAGCCGATATAACCCTCCGTGTTGACTATTTAATTGTGTTTTTTTCGTGTTTTTTCTCGCCTTTAGAATTCTCGATAAAGATCATTTCGGGCAGATATTTTACCGTCTGAAAAACGGCGTGTTTTGAACCTCTTTCGGAGGTCTGCATCTTGCATCATCGCGCGGCAGACTGAAGTTTCAAGACTCGTGCCCGCCGCCGTCGCATAGTCGTCTGTCTTCGCCTCGTTGCCTCGGCTCGCCGTACTCCTTGCTTTGGGCGGTATCGCTACGAAAAAAAGACACTCAATCATTTTTTCTTGCTCACCCGTTATGACCACGAATTTCAACAAAGTTGAAATCATTCAGCTCTGCTGAAATAGCGCCTCTCATATTCAACAAGGTGTATTATATCACAAACTTTCTCGTTTGGCAAGGGTTTTGCTTGATTTTTTAGAATGAATTGAGGAAAATTGAGGAAATTGAGGAAACAATTCACGCCCTTCGACAAAAACAGTGCTGACTCATTTCCGAATCAGCACTGCTCTCTTTACCACCTAAGCATCACGTCGCCGCAAAGGCCACTTGGCAGCGGCGCGGGCTGCTCGAGGTATTCGCGCATGCAATTCAATCTTGCCTTGCGGTGCGCGTTGATCACCGAGCCGTAATACGGCCATCCGTCCAAAACGTCGGGGCAAGCTTCGTAGCTGCCGTCGGTCATCATTTCATTGATCAGCGTGGAGTACACCTCGATGCGCAAATGATTTTTGCCCGATCGGAGCTGCTTTGCACAAGCCAATTCCAACGGATGCGTCCAGATATCGCCAACCAATTCGCCGTTGAGGTACACGCGCGCTGCACAATACAGCTCGGACAGGCACAGCGTAGCGTTTTCCACAGCTTCGTCCATCTCAAACGTACATTCATATATGCCCATGCCGCTGAAATGCTCAAATTCCGGGATGCCGTTCCACAAGGACGGCTGCTTTTGCACAAAGCTCTTCCCTTCTATGCTCAGCGTCCAGTCCGTCAAGGCTTTTTGATGCGTGTGTTCGGGCAGCTCGGGACAGATAGGTGCGCCCTCAAGGTCGCTTGAAAATGCCACTGCGATCGATTCATGCGCGTGCATATGCAGGCAGATCTCTCCGTCCCGATATGCAAACGGCACGGGGCAGGTACTGTTGACCGACCAAGCTCGCACAGGCTCTTCCCTATTTTTGAATCTGACGCCAGCGTCCAGCTCCTCATCCGAGAGATTGGACAGAAAATACAGATGCGTCCGCTCGTCCGCTCTGTGCACGTAGCCGATCTTATCCGGATGCGACACGATCACGTCCGGCTCAAATCGCGCCTTAAGCGCCTCAATCAGCGCTTCCCTGCGATTTTGGGCCACAACGGGCGCAGCCTTTTCCATCAAGGAGCGCACCGCTTCGGTGTTTTGCTTGTAATCTACCCAACCGCAGCTCTCGCTCGGAATGCCGTCACAGATCAGAATCCCTCCCGCGCGGGCAAACTCCGCAAGCTTTTGCGCGATTTGTACGGGCAAACGCGTACAGCCGACCAGCAGGATGACGCGATAGCAATTTTCCTGCAGCACAAGACCTTCATGGGTGATCTTGCCAAGGGAGCCAAGCGCCTCGTCGTTGATATAGTCAAACCAATACCCTGCCTTTTGAATGCCGTCCATGGCGTCGTTATCCAGGTGATCCTCAAGTCGCATGGCAAGATGTAGCTCGGAGAGCATGCTCTCGGCATAAATATCGGCTTGCGGGAGATAGACCGCAACCTCGGACACGTGATGCCCAAAGCGCAAGAGCTCGGAGGCGCGCGCAATATACGCACCAAGATTGCCGTACAACGGCCACCACGGCGTGGTATGGTTGATATGCGTGGACGCATAAAACGGCCAGCCCCTCTTCCCTGCCTTTTCGGGAGAATAGGCATATCCGTGATTGACGATCATATTCATACCGTCCACGAACACCGCATCTACAGCGGATTTCAATTCCTCAAGCGTTTCGGTAAAGCGCGGACGCTTGAGCCAGGTAAAGGTCTCGTTGGAGATCAGATTTTTTCCGTATACGTGACCAGCTGATGCGGCCAAGCGCCTATGGATGGTATTGACGTGCAGCGTGCGGTGATCACCAAAGGTTTCGCCCTCGGGGATATCGGCAGAAGCGTACACCCGCAAAATATCTCCCCAGGTGCCGTGCGCCTGCACGCGATTGAGCACGCCGTGCGCATGCGAAAACTCGCAAAACGGGTCAAAGAAATTCTCGATGGTCAGCTCGGACATGGTTTTGAAATGGTCGTAGCGCACGTGCGGCGTGATCTCTCCCATATCTCCCCAAAGCGCGTAAATATACGGTGTCAGATCATATCCGCGTCTTTTTTTGAATTCCTCTACCAATACGCCCGACCAATTGTGCCCCTCGACCTCAATCGAATCGCAAAACAGGCCTCGGATGTCGGGCACACGGTCAAGAATGGGGCGGATCATCTGCTCCGCAAAGCGATCAAAAGCGCGGCGGCTGCAATGGTCAATGACCAATCCCTCTGCGTTTCGCGACGGCTTTCCCACGTGATTTCTGTGCTGTGAGATCACGAAAAAGCAGATCTTCCAATCCCCCTCGGGAATATCGATCTCGCAAAGCTCGGTGCCCCACGGCCAGCCAAACAGCTCGCGCACAACAAATTTGTCGGTAATGTCCACCACGGTTTCAGGCAGCATGACACAGTTTTCCATCTTGCCCATGACGGCTGCGCACACAGTTCCCGCGATTCTCGTGGTCAAATCACACGAAAAGCGTTTGGGACCGTGCACGTCCAGCTGATACGGGATTGCCTCTTGCTGCGCGTCCTCCTCCTGCACACTCGGGCCGCCAAACGGCCAGCTTGATCCCGGAGTGAGATCCAGCGTCATTCCGCGCTCGCGACAGGCATTTGCCGTAAAGCGCAAAATCTCAAAAAACTCGGGAGAGCCGTACGGGATATTGTGAAAGCCCTTTTGTGCATCATCTGGCGTGACGGGATACAAGATCTGCAGCTCCACACCGCCAATTCCCGCCTCTTTCATATAATCAAGCTCGCGCTCGATCTCGCGTGGCTCAACGCAGCAGCCATACCACCACCAGCGGGTCATTCCCCGCGCCTCGGGGCTCGGCGCTTGCAACAATTCTGATATTTGCGTATAGGTTTCGGTCATGTTATCTCTTTCTTGCCTCACGTCTGCCATGTCAGAGCTTGCAGGTATAGCTTGCCTTGGGCTGTTGCTGTGCAAACGTTTGTCCGTCGGGCAAAATCACCTCGCAGGGCATGTCGCAGCCCTCGGGCAAGGCCACGTCAAGCGTCAGCTCGCCATCCTTCTTTTCCCATGCCACCGAGATGATACCCTTGGGCGTGGGAACGGCTCCCTTGGCCCAGGTAAGATCAAAGCTGTGGACGTGCGGCTTTACGCGCACCGATCCATAGCCGTCCGCGGTGGGATATACGCCAAGCACCATGGCCGAGAATTCGTAAATGGGTGCGGAGCTCCAGCCGTGGCATTCGCTTCTGGGAGAATCGGGATTCTCGCACCAGGTGGTACAATGCCAGTCCAGCATAGTCTCCCAGCCCTGCAGCTGGCGCGCGGCGTATTGATCGTAGCGGCCTGCAAGCTCCAACGCACGGAACATATAGTGACTCATGGAGAACGAGCAGATTGCCACGGGCACGTGTCCGTCAAACGTGCGGTCGATCAGCTCGCCTGCCTCCGCGCCGCTCACAGCACCCGAAAGGATGGCCCACAGCGTGGTATGCTGGCTATACTCCTTGGTATTTGGCGTATTGCGGTAAAGGCCAACCTCGTCGTCATAGCAATATTTCTTGACGTTGGCGATCATACTTTGCGCTCTTTGTCTGTAATCGGCCGCAAGGCCCGGTCTGCCTGTCGTCTCGCACATCTCGGCAGCTGCGTTGAGCGCGGCTGCGTACATCAGCGAGGTGACCGTGATCGGCTCCTCTCTGCCGCCGTTGGGAATACCGATCCACCAGCCGGGTACCCAGTCCACAAAGTGCCAGTACGGCGTGACGCCGACTAATCCCTGCTTTGTCATATAGGGCTCAAAGCTCTCCAGCGCCTTATCCACCGTGCCACTCATGGAGCGCACGCGGTGGGTGGCCTCTTGCGTTCCGCCCGCATAGCGCAGATAATCGCGCAGCATCAGCACCCAGAACAGCGTAAAATCGGGAATGATCTGCACTCTGATCGAGGGGTAATTGGCCTGCAGCATGCCGTCCGCCATTTGCGAGTGCGCAAAATCGGTGATCGACTTGAAGGGCATACGATCGTCCGCACTCATGCGCTGCGTAAATAGCATCTCCAAAGCGCTGTCCATATCGTATTGCTGCTGCTCGTAGTAGGGGCAATCCACGTACATCTCGTGCATGCAGCAAAGCACGGTGTTGCGGGAAATCTCCCACATTTTGTTATATCGCTCGTTGGAGCAAGAGAACACACCCGCCGCATCCAACGGATAATGATAGAATGCATAGGAAAAATCAAGCAGCGCAAAATCGGAATCCTCAAACTCCACGCGCACAAAGCGGTAAGCGCGATACCAGAAGGGCTCAAAGCTCTGCTCTTCCCCCGTAGCAACCAAAGAGTCAAACGCACCGTCGATTTGCGCGGTGGGATGGTCGTAGGCATCACGTACATGCTTGTAGCGATGCCCTGCCTCATTTGCGACGCTGTAGCTCTCCGCCCACACAAGACGGATTTTACTGCCCTTACGCGCCTTGAAGGTCATACGGATCTTGGCGGTGGTATATGCCCCCGCGTCGTATTCCGCAAAGCCCTCGCCGCGTCTGACACAGGTCATAGGGCAATACGGCTCGGTTTCCATTTGCGGAATGGGTCTTGATTTAAGCACGTGAGATTCACCAAGGCCGAATTCGGTATAGCAATTGCGATAGAGCCCGGGCTCGTACTGCGCGATAACGGGAACGGAGGCGCGCTGCGAACCGCCCGACCACTGCTCAAAGGGCGGGATGGAATTATGCAGACCCGGCATATTGGAAAATGCGCACGCCTGCTCCAGCTCACACGTCCAGCTTGCATCGGTACCGAGCGGGATGATCTCTTCGCCAATCTCCAGCTTGCCGTCCATCCAAAAGCCGGGACGCGATCCGCGGAATACAGAAATAAAATACTCCTCGGTCACGTACAGCACCTTGGCCTCAAGCTTATTTTTGCCCTCAATCAGATAAGGTGTCAGGTCCTCGGTTTCATAGTAGGTCTGATAGGACGAGCCCTGGCAAGGGCCTTCCAGGACAAGGTGACCGTTGAGATACAGCGCATATCGACTGTCTCCGCTGCAGCTTGCCGTGAGTTTTGCTCCCGCAGGGGCATCAAATTCCTTGGTAAAATAGTAAAATTCGGGGGTTGTGGGACGACGGTCCGCGCAAATCCAAAAGCTCATAAGTACCTCCATGCCTCTGTTTTTGATTAGTTTCATTATACCATACGGTAGCTCATTTGTCCATATACGAATCGCAAAAAGAGAGCAGAATAGTCCGCTCTCTTTGATATCATTCTTTGGTCTTTTTATGTTTTTTCTGATCACGGGTCGCTTCAAAGCTGACGCTGATCAAAAACTGCGCCACGTCGTCGGGGGCGTCGGGCAGCAGCACCGAAATCCAATGCAGCTTGTTCATGTGAAACGCGGGATACACGCCCACGTCCGCGCCAAACGAGCCGAACATTTCGGTGGGCAGCTTGAGGTTGACCACGTCGATCACCTCGTCGCTTGCCTGTCCGAATTTTCTTCTCTGCACGCGCATGGCAATGGCATACCATTTGCGTGTGGCAACATGTCGCATCACGGCCGTTTCAAAATCTTCTTCAAACGGATAATCCGGCTGCGTGCCAAAGGTCTCCCTGCAATATGTAAAAAATTCTTGTTTTGTCATCCTCGTTACTTTTTCTTGTATTCGGGCATAGACAAGGGTGCGTCCGCGTCGAAAGCAGTTCCCCATTCGCGTGTAAACAAGCCCACGCCCGCAATCAGAATCTCCTTGGTGTAGCTGCGCTGCTCAAGCGCCATACGCACGTCGTAATGACGCTCGGTCTGATCGTACAACCACTTGTTACAGGGGTAATACAGAATGGATGCCTGCACGATCTCGTAAAACTCCAGCGGCACGTCCTCCACACCGTGGTGAGAGATCTGACAGATATCGCTTTGCAGATAATCACCGTACATATCGGTCATCCAGCCCGAACCCTCCTTGCCGATATCGGCCAAGAACAGCGTACTGTAATCCTGTGTATAAACGCGCGAAACAATGCTGGTATTGTTGAAATTGCTGCCATGGTTGCCTACCTTATAAAGGTCATCCGCCGCAAGCAATATCTCTAACTTAAAATCGCCGAATGCAAACTCCATACCCGTGTGTGCATACACCGTCTTTGCCCCCAGCTTGGCAATATCCTGATGTACCGCAACGTTGAGGTAGTCGTCACCGCCCTGACTCTTGGCCAAGGTGGCATCAATCGGCGCAATGATCACGTACTCGACCTCGACCTCACTTGCCTTTTTGTTGCAGATATAAGAAAATGCGGGATAGTGGTCGTTATGCGCGTGGGTCAGCACCCAGGCGCGGATCAGAGGCGTTCCCTCTTCTCCGTGCAGCTCACGCAGCTGTGCCAGCACCTTGGTAGCGCGCTTTTCGTAAGAGCCGTCGTACACGATAAAAGAGCCGTCGGGCAGCTGCACGATATAGCACATACCGTTGACGTTGCTGCCGTCGCGCATTTGCGTGATCGAGGGGGTCACGTTGCCCTGCATGATCTCAGGAGAGGATGCGGGCGGCAGGGTCTCGCCTGCACTCTCGGAGAGCACAATACAAAGCTCGCCGCTATGCTTGATCCAGTACACGTGCGCAAGATCGCTGCCCATGGTATAGGTGGCAAACAGATTGCCCGCCTTTTCGCTGCCGCTGTACAAGGTATAGCCAACCTCCTCATAGAACGTGCAAACGCCTGCAAATTCCTCGGCGGTCTTGTCCTTATAGGTATAGAGAACGGAGTCATCCTGACACACATATTGGTCATCCGCCTTGCCAAAGCCTGCGGGATCAAGCGCGGGCACACCGGGCTCGGTCTCTATCTCGGTGGCGGCATCCGTTGCATCCTCCGCCCCACCCTTGTTGCAGGCGGTCATGGGCAGCATGGCAAACAGCAGTATCCAAACAAGAAGCGTCAGATATACGTTTCTCTTCATACGTTTCTTCCTTTCAAATCTCAATATCTGCCATGATTGCGAAGTGATCGGAGTAGTAAAGGCCCTGCTTGTCCGTATCGTCTGGAACGATATGACAATCGGTGCAAGTGCCGGACGCGAAGATATAGTCGATTTTGGAATACTTTTCGGGGTCTTTTCTGCCGAAATCATGGAACGTGCCGCCTATCTCTGCCGTGACGTCACGCGCACCGCGCGCCTCCATGGCTGCGCTGAGAATGCCGATTTCGGGCTTGTGCGGCTTTGCGTTCATGTCGCCCGTGAGAATGATGGACTGCTTATAAGCGTCCAGCATGGCACACAAAATCGCCGCCTCCAGCTGTCTTGCCACGGGCCCTTGATGATCCAGGTGCGTGTTGCAGAAGCAAAGCTCCTTGCCGGATTCGTGGTGAAACAGCACGGCCACGGTTGCCATACGCGGGCAGCCGCTCTGATCGCCGCCCAAATTGGAACCGGGCACGCGCGGTGTGCCTGTCAGCCAGAAGTTATCCACACTCAACACGGCAAAGGCATCCTTGCGGTATGCAATCGCCATGGATTCCCCGCGGCAGTCCTTTTCCCTGCCGCAGCCCACGAATGCATAATCCGGCATGTGCTGCTCCAGGTACGCGCGCATCAGATGCGTGCATTCCTGAAAGCCGATGATATCAGGCCTTGTGCTCTCCAGCATACCGATCACGCGGTCTTGACGGTTTGTAAAGCTGTTAATGCCGTCGCCCGTGTTGTCCACGCGCAGATTGTAGGTCATTGCCTTAATGCTTGCCATGTTTCGCTCTCCTTTTTATGATTTACGTCAGATTCAGATGCTTAAACAAACGATAAATGTCACCCGCACCCATGATCACGACCGCGTCCTTCTCGCCAACCTCGCTCCTGAGCAAGTCCGCTATACGCTCGTATTCGGGCACGTAGCGTGCGTGTGAGCCGATCTTTGATGCAAGCTTTGCAGAGCTGACGCCCTTGCTGTCCTTTTCTCTGGCGGCATAAATATCCACCAGAATCACGTGATCCGCCGCGGCAAACGCCTTGACAAAGGCATCGGCGAGCTGTGCGGTGCGGCTGAAGGTATGCGGCTGGAACACGCAGAACACGCGCTCAAAGCCCATCTGCCCCATGCCCTGCAGCGTTGCCGCCACCTCGGCGGGGTGATGTCCGTAATCGTCGTACACGGGTGCGCCGTTGATTCGTCCCTTGTATTCCATGCGTCTGCCTGCGCCGCCAAAGGCATGCAGTCCGCGGGCGATATCCTCGGAGCTAATGCCGCACAAATGTGCACATGCGGCAGCGGCCAGCGCGTTATATACGTTATGCTTGCCCGGAACGGTCAAGACAATATGCGAGAAAAGCTCGCCGTCCAGCAAAATATCAAACGAGGGATAACCGCCCTCATAGGTCAGATTGACCGCACGGAAGGTGACGTATTCGTTCTCAATGCCAAACGTGACGATTCCGCCCAGGTACTGCTCGACCGAGGCCATGACCTCGGGGTCATCACAGTTGACCACGGCAAAGCCGCTCTCCCCCGTCAGATCGGCATACTTGCCAAACGAGGTGCGGATCTGCTCCATGCTCTTGAAATAATCCACGTGCTCCATCTCCACGTTGAGAATGACCGCAATGCCGGGATTGAAATCCAGGAAGGAATCCATATACTCGCAAGCCTCGAAGATAAAATTCTGCTTGCCGCCAATGCGGTATGCGCCGCCAAGGCACGCGGTGGTCGCACCCGAAAGCACGGTGGGGTCAGCACCCGCATCCACAAAGATCTGTGCGCACATTGAAGTGCAGGTGCTCTTGCCGTGCATGCCCGCAATGCCCACGCGGTGCACGTATCCCATCATGATATAGCCAAGGTAATCCGCGCGCGACACGCACGGAATACCCTCTTTACAAGCGTAAGCGTATTCGGGATTTTCGGGCGAGATGGCCACGGTGTACACCACCATGTCAGCCCCCATGGCTGCCGCCTCATCATGCTCGTAAAGCACGCGAATGCCCGCAGCCTCCAAGGACTCGGTCACGGATGTGCGCGTGCGGTCGGTGCCGCTGACCGTGTATCCGCGCTGATGCGTGATCAGCGCAAGCGAGGACATCATCACGCCACCCACACCGATAAAATGAATATGCTTTGCACCGTCGATCATCTTGGCGATGGCCGCGGCACCGTAATGCGTATTGGGAGTTGCCATACTATCTCCTTATGCGATATATAAAACAATAAATATTTGCAAAAAAAACGGACAAGTTCACAAAAAATACCGATTGCGATTGAATAATCATCACATTACGGCTTTATACTGATATTATGCAGTACTATCTTTTCAAGCACGACACTTCGATCTTCCTATGCTGTAACTTTATGAAGACGGAGGTCTGATTTATGCAGATCACAGATATCAAGATCAGAAAGCTTTTTGATGAAGGCCCGATGAAGGCAATCGCTTCCATCACCTTTGATCATCAGCTGGCTGTACATGACGTTAAGGTCATTTATGCGCGTGAGAAATACTTCATCGTAATGCCCAGCCGCAAGAATCCCGACGAGACCTACAGAGACATCGCTCACCCCATCAACGCGCAATTCCGCGCAACGCTGGAGAACGCTGTTGTTGAGGCTTATTTCAAGGAGCTTGAGCTGGCAGCGCAGGCACCCGCAGAGGAAGAGCCCGCTATAATCTGATGCGAGTCAACCAAGAGAGGAACTCCCATGGCGCACCTGCGATAAAGCAGGTGCGCCAACTCTGTTCGCCTGCGGCGAGTGATATGCACGTCGTGCGTGATATTGCCTACGGCAGTAATATGCGCTATGCGCATTCGAAGTGACAAAGGCGAATAGAATATCACTGCGACCATCGGGAGCAATATCACTTTTGCAAAGTAAAACTATCACGCCAAGCCTTGCCAGGCATATCACTTAATGATACCTGCTTTATAATAGATACCCCGTATGGGGTTTTTTTGTTGCCTTACACAAGGCCAAAGCCGAATAGAAGCCCCTCGTTGCGCACGCTGAGCGTACCGAAACGACCTTCCTGCAGGCTGCCCGGATTGCACACAAGCAGCGGCTTTTGCAGCTCGTGCCGGCCGACGCGTGTGCCCGCATCCAGCCACTCCTGCTTAGGTCGGTGCGTGTGCCCATACAAAAGCACATCCGCCCCGGCCTCGGCCGCAAACGCGACGGCGCGCTCCATGCCGCCCTTGACGCCGTGGGTATGCCCGTGCATCATCAGAATGCGGTAAGCCCCCACCTCGAGCAATGCATGCTCGGGTACTCTCTGCCCTTCAAACGTAGAGGAAAAATCGCAATTGCCGCGCACGCACCGCACGCTCAAGTCCGAATACTCCAGCACGCGCAGATCATGCAGACCGTCACCCAAGAACAGCACGGCATCAGGTGCGCGCAGCTGCTTTTGCAAGGCCATATCCACAAGATCGGCTCTGCCGTGAGAATCCGAGATCACCAAATATTCCATATCAATAAACGCCTGCGGGCAGCACTTGTGCCGCGGGCTTATATTTTACGCCGCGCGGGAGCACAAAGCGCAAAGCGTTGCGTGCCACGCGAATCTCCAGCTCATTCACCTCGTCAATCTCACCGTCCACGCAAATGCTCTGCGGGGTATCAAACGAATAGAGAATGCTCTCGCACTTGACGTAATCGATGACTTCCCTTGCCTTTTTGTTATCAATAAACGTACCCGTCTTATACAGCTTGACCAACGTCAAAAAGCGGATCCTGGTCACGTTCTTGATCAGCAGCACGTCCATCACACCGTCGTCAAGCAAGGCCAAGGGCGTGGAATGGAAGCCGCCACCGCACCAGGAGCCGTTTGCCGCAGCGGTCAGCAGCATGCGTCTTTGCTGCTCCTCGCCGCCGTCCACAGACACACGCGCCTTGACGCCCGGCTTGCGGATCAGCGTGATGACAAGACCCGCGATATACGCCATGCCGCCCGGAATCAGCTTGCTTCTCTTGAGCTTGGCGGTCTGCTTGACCACCTCGCAATCAAAGCCGATATTGACCATGTTGGTGCAAAGCTTATCGTTATATTGCAGCAGATCCAGCTCGGTGACCTCTCCCTCCAGCTGCGCTGCCACGTCCAAAAACGCCTCGTTGCCTTCAAAATTGCGCACAAGGTCATTGCCCGTGCCCACGGGAATGACGCCAACCGCTGCATTGGCAAAGCCATACGCGCCGTTGACCGTTTCGCTGACCGTACCATCACCGCCACATGCATAAAAGCGCAGCTTGATGTCGGAATGCCGCAGGCAATAAGCGCGCACGTACTCGGTCGTCTCACCGCAGCAGGTAGTGGTATGTATTTCATAGTCCACACCCATCTTTTGGCAGATGCTGTCAATCTGCTCACGCAGATCGGCTTGTTTTTCGCCCTTTCCCGCAGCGGGATTGACAATAAAGACGTGTTTTGTGTTCTGAATCATAATCCTTTTCCTTTTGGTTGAATTTAATACACTCAATCGGTTTATTATACCATACTTCTCCCCGATTTGTCTACGGTTTTCACAGAATTTTCATCTGCATCATATCCTATTAAGGCAAAGCCGAACATGAAAGGGAGGATGAATATGACACTCGACCGTAACGCAGTCAATCAGCTGCTCTCGCTCAACGACAAGCAGCTTGCCATTGTGATCAAAAAGCTGGCAGGCGAGGCGGGGATCGACACCTCGGCCATACAAATCAACGCCGCCAACATAAAAGCCATCCGTACAGCGCTTTCCATGGCCACCGACGAGGATCTTGCAAGGGCTGCCGAGCAAATTTCCAAAATGCAAAAGGGCGGGCAGCACCATGGCTGAGGAACGGGATATGCTATCCCGCCTTTTGGATGATCCCGAGGTGCAGGCGGCAGCAGGCGAGCAAAGCCCCGAGCTACCAAGCGCGCCCATCGGTGCAGATGCGGGACTGCTTGGCGCAATTCCGCCCGAGCTGCTTGCCAAGCTGCCCGCGCTCATGTCGGCCATCGGCCCCATGATCAAGGGCGGGGGCTCGGGCGCAGGAGAGAGCAAGGATGATAGGACTGCTCTGCTGCTGGCACTCAAGCCCTACATGAGCCCCGGTCGGTGCGACGCGATCGACAAGCTGATCATGTTCGGTCGCATAAGCGAGATCATGCGGCAGTTACGTTGATATCGTTTGGAGGTGAATATGTACGTAAAACCGCCACGCAGGCAGCTTCACACGGGATTTGTACCCGACAATTACAACGGCACCGCCTTCTCCGAGCCGCAAGACGAGCAAGAGGTGCTTGACGCGCAGCCCCCGACGCCCGAGCCCGCAAAAGAGCCCATTTCCCTGCCCGCCTCTGCCATATCCGAAAAAACCGAGGAAAAAGGCCTGCTTTCCTCACTGTTTTCGGGCTTTGGGGGCTTGCGCTCGGACGATCTTTTGCTGCTGGCGCTCATTCTGCTCATGTCGCGCGGCGGAGACGAGGGCAAGCACACGTCAAACGAGATCCTGCCCCTGCTCGCGCTGCTGCTTTTTATGGGGTAAAATAAAACTCTTGACACACCCGCTTTGTCGGCAGGAGTGCCAAGAGTTTTAATTTTTATGACCTTTTTACGTTGATCTTGACCAGATCGTCCACAAGCTCGTTGTCAATGACCTCGTTAGCGGCTTTTCCCGCATAGCGTGCGGTCTGGTAAACCTCAAACAGCTGCTTTTCGTCGTCCTCGACCGCAATCTCGCGCCCGATCTCCAGGGGCGTTTGGTGATACTTCATGCTGTACCCCTGCTTGATCTTGCGGATCATGTAATCCACGAAAATGAAGCGCACGCGCGCGGCGTTGTCGGGCAGCTCGTGCCATTTCCCCTCGTTGCGCAGCTTTTTGGCCTTTTTGGCCTTGGTTTGCTTTTCGGTATAGACAAAGCTTTTTTCATCCTTGCCCTTCAGCCTTTGCTTGCCGATCTGAATACCCACAAAGCCCAGCACACGGTTGACTGCCTTGAGCACAGGCTTTGCGACGCGCTTGCCCAACTCCAGCACCTTGAGCGCAAGCTTGCGCTTGAGCGAGGGAGAGAGCATGCGGATAAATTCAATGATGGCAAACACCGCGCCGCCGATGACCATGAGCACGCTGATGCCTCTGATCTTGTCGCCGTGCAGCATCAAAAATTCGTTTGTGGGATCGATATTATGAGATGCAAAGAATGCGGAGCCCCAAAGGCCAACGCCGCAGACAATCACGCCCACAATGCCGAAAATCAGTCTTTTTTTGTTGATGGTGTGCCAGATCTCGCCAAAGTCCACGCCGCTGACGCTGTCCTCGGCACGCGCGCGCTTTTTGCGCACAACTTGTGGGGCGTCGAGGACGTCGCCCCCTACGGACGGGGGATTTTGGACGTCGCGCGGGGCGTCGAGGACGTCGCCCCCTACATTTTTGCCGTCGCGCGCGGCGTCGGGGACGTCGCCCCC
>CAZCRV010000014.1:0-3692 GCA_964501175.1 uncultured Clostridium sp. | reverse complement strand
TTGCCGTCGCGCGCGGCGTCGGGGACGTCGCCCCCTACATTTTTGCCGTCGCGCGCGGCGTCGGGGACGTCGCCCCCTACATTTTTGCCGTCGCGCGGGGCGTCGGGGACGTCGCCCCCTACGGATTTCTTTTGCTTTTTGGGGGCGCTTGACCTATATTTGGAGGCCGCCTTGCGCGCCTTTTGCGCAAGCGTTGTGCTGTCCGAATAGTCGGGGATCTGCTCAAAGATCTCGGCCGCCTCCACAAATTCGGGCCCCGATTGCGCCTTTTCGTAAAGCTCGTTTGCCGCCGCATACGCGCGCTCGGCATAGTGCTTTTGGTATCTCTCGGAAAGATCGCGAGAATCCTTATATCCCTTGATCTTGTTCATCTTATAGTACGCCTCACGCATATCCTGCCAGCGTCCCTCGCTCTGCTCGTAGAGCGCGATCGCCTCGGCATAGCACAAAGCGGTTGCCTTGGCCTTATAGGTACGCGCCCATTCGCGCGCATCCATGTAGTCCGAAATCTGTGAGAGCACCTGCGCAGCCTCGAAATAATCGTCGCTGCAAAGATCGGGGCGAGAGGTGAAATCCTCGCGATACTCGCGGTACGCACCGGCAGAAGCGGCACGCACGCATTTGGTATAGTACGTGGAAGCGTCCTTGAAGGTATCCAGCTCGCGGAACTGCTTGGCAAGCTCCAAAAATTCGCGCCAGGTGGAGGTGCTTGCAAACCGATGCAAGAGCTCGGTATACTGTTGGTTCAGCTTTGCTTCATTCGCCATCCCAAGCATCCTCCCCTTCCAAGATAATCACCTGCACCGAGTTGCCAAGACGCTCCAGCGCGTCGGTTCTCGCTTGCACCTCGGGGTTTTCGGCAAAGGCCACGATCACGATCTCGGTATCCGCCATGCCCTCGGTGACCGCGTTCTCCAAAAGAGACGCGAACGAGCCGCCCTCGCGGGGCGTAATGCAGGCCATTTCCTTTAAGATCTCCAGCATATGCGCCTGTCCGCTCTCGCAGGGGAATCGCAGCGACATCTCACCGTTCTGCGACTTGCAGTTGGCGGCAAAGCCCACGCGAAATCCGCCAAAGGCGGCGTCTCTGACTAAGGCCGCGCAGAAGGAAAGCCCCTGCTCTCCGCGGCGGTTATATTCCGCGCCCTCCATGCTCTGCCCCATGGGAAGGTGGAAGTCCATGTAGATCATCATGCGTCGGCTGGCGCAAAACTCCCTGGAATTGACCTTAAAGGGCGAGGTGGACGCACCTCCGAACGGCACGCGCGCAGACGCCTTGAAGTTGATCTGCGAGATCTGATCGCCAAAGCGATAATCGCGAATGCCCGCAAAGGAAAAGGGATCCTGGTAAAGCGGGCGGCGGCTGACGTAGTCGCCCTGCAATCTTCCTTGGGCAAAATCCTGCATGTCCAGCGGGATCGCCTTGGGATATACGTAAATTTCTGCGGGTGCATCCTGCGCGATCGGCCCGGTTTTGGAATAGATGGACGCGACGTGCAAGGAATAATACCCTCTCTTTTTACAAATGACCTTATGCCTGCGGCGGATCTGCATATACGGCCACAGGTTGAATCGGCTGATCAGATACTGCATCTTGTCCTTTTCCGCGGGGTCACGCTCGTATTCCTCCAGCTCCAGCTCGTTATAGAAATACGACTCGATATCCACCCACAAAAGCGGAAACGCACCCGTGTTGCGCACGGTTTCGATCAGCTCGACCTCGTCGCCCTCGTACACGCCGACCTCGGAGAACGAACGCGAATACTCGATCCTGCCAAGTCGCTTGTTTCGCAGGGCGATATAAATGCGGTACAGCACGAGTGCCACCAGCGCAAGGGCGAGCAGCGAGACAAGCACGTAAAACTCGGGCGTTTTGGCAAACTCCACCAGCCTGTCGGCCATGTCCGTGATGTACTCGGCAACGCCTTTTAATGCTTCTGCCGACATTATCTCTCCTCAAATACCGCCTCGGTGGGTACAGTGACCATTCCGAGAATGTCTTCTACGACGTTATACGCCGCATTCTTGTGAATACGCGCGGAGTTTTCCAGCATGATTCTGTGATCCAGCACGGGGTGCGCAGCGCGCTTGACGTCGTCCGGGATGACATAGTTTCTGCCCGCAATGGCCGCATAACCCTTGGCAGCTCTCATCAAGGAAAGCGCACCGCGGGGGCTGACGCCAAGGATGACCTTGGGATATTTTCTGGTTCTCTCCACGATGTTGGTGATGTAGCTCATCAGCTCACGGCAAACGTACACCTGCGGCAGCTCCTCGATCGCGCGGCAAAGCTCCTGCTCGGTGACCACGGGCGAGAGCTTTTCCAAAGGACTTGCCTTGTCAAAGCGCTCCAGGATGTTGACGCCCTCGATGTGATTGGGGTATTCCATGCTGCCCTTCATCAAAAATCTGTCCAACTGTGCCTCCGGCAGCGGGAAGGTACCCATGTTTTCCACGGGGTTCTGGGTTGCAATGACCATAAAGGGGGCGGATAGGCGATAGGTCTTGCCGTCAATGGTGGTCTGACCCTCTTCCATGCACTCCAAGAGACCCGACTGCGTCTTGGGCGTTGCGCGGTTGATCTCGTCCGCCAGCACGATGTTGGCAAAGATCGGGCCGGGCACAAACTCAAACTCGGACTTTTTCATATTAAAGAAGTTGATGCCCGTGATATCGGAGGGCAACAGGTCAGGCGTGAACTGAATACGCTTGAAGGAGCAGCCAACGCTGGCAGCCAGCGACTTGATCAGCATGGTCTTGCCCGTGCCGGGCACGTCCTCCAGCAGCACATGACCGCCGCACAGCATGGAAACCAGCAGCATATCAATGGTGTCCTCTTTACCGACGATGACCTTACCGATATTGTCCTTGATCTTGGTATAAGCCTGTGTAATATTCTGCGAAACAGAAACCGACATAATTGCCTCCAAAAAATACTTAATCAGTTTATTGTATCATATTTTTGAGGGACTGTCAAGGGAACGGAAATCAAACGTGTTCATAGGGGAGGAGCAAGCCCCTCCCCTACGGCACGATACGTTACTCATCCACGTTCTTTTCTCACCAAAATCACAAACAAAAACTCCCCCGACGAAGTCCATTCGTCGGGGGAAACTGCGTCAACCCTCCAGCTGCCTGCCAAGAAAGCTTGCGGCGGTCTGCACCAGCTTACATTCCACGTCGCTGTGCATCTCGCCTGTGCGCTCGGCCGCCTTGTCGGCCACAGACACCACGCAGCCTACGATGTCGCCCTCGCTGATGATGGGCATGGCGCAGCTGACGTAATGCGCGGTCTCGTGCGAGATGACGGGGTACTTCTCTTCCCCCTCGCGCCACAAATATAAGCCTCTGCCCTCGATCACGCCCTCCAGCTCCTCGGAAAGCGACTTATCCGCATATTCCTTACGCGGCACACCCGCAGATGCAATCACTGCGTCGCGGTCACAGATCACCACGCCAAGGCCGCAGATCTTGTGCAACGTCTCTGCATACTGCCCTGCAAAAGACGCCAGCTCGCCGATGGGCGAATACTTCTTGAAGATAACCTCGCCCTCGCGATCGGTAAAAATTTCCAACGGATCTCCCTCTCTGATGCGCATGGTGCGTCTGATCTCCTTAGGGATGACCACGCGGCCGAGGTCGTCGATTCTTCTCACAATTCCGGTTGCTTTCATATATATAAAATCTCCTTG
>CAZCRV010000013.1:0-18153 GCA_964501175.1 uncultured Clostridium sp. | reverse complement strand
GCGACGCGGGCTTCACGCCCTCGACCCGTGCGAGCCTTTGTAAAGGCTCGACCCAAACTTTCATCCAATTAAGGTGATTACAAGAGGTGTGCGTACAGCTCCTCGGGGCTCTCGGGGGAGAGCAGAATGGGCGGGATATCGAACGCGGTTTTGCAACCAACCTCGCCATTCTGTCCCATTCTGTATGCCGCTCTTGCAAATGCGACCAAAATGCTGCCCGTGAAATCGGGATTGGACTCCAAATTCAGCTTATATTCGATCGTGTGCGCAGATCCCGTAGCCGTCTGGCCCGCGTGAATGACCGTGCCGCCGTGCGGCAGTCCCGCGTGCTCTCTGTGCAGCTGCTCTAAGGAGACAAAATGCACCGTGGTCTTATAAGGCGCAAAATAATCGGGCATGGTCACGATCTTTTGCTCGATCTCTGCTGCGTCCGCACCGTCCTTGATGGCAACGTAGCAAACTCTCTCATGCATATCTGCTGCCGCAAAGCTCGGCATCTCGCCGCTCTTGACCTTGTCCATAGCCGATTCAATCGGCACCGTGTACTGTCTTGCGTCTGCCACGCCCTCGATGCGACGAATGGCGTCCGAATGCCCCTGGCTGACGCCCGTGCCCCAGAAGGTATAGCTCTTGCCGTTCGGCAGAACGCTCCCGGCATAAAGTCTTGTCAGCGAGAACATACCGGGATCCCAGCCTACCGAAATGACCGCCACCTTGCCGCCCTTGCGTGCGGCTGCGTCGACACGGGCGCGGTGTTCAAGGATCTTTGCATGCGTGTCAAAGCTGTCCACCACGTGAAATTTTTCGGCCAGCGCGGGAGTGGAGGTCGGCAGATCGGTGGCAGAGCCGCCGCAGTTGATGACCACGTCGATGTCGTCTACCATGCTCTCCAATTCTCTCATGGAATATACCGGCAAGCCCATGACGCTTTGCACGCTCGCGGGATCGCGGCGCGTGAAAATGCCAACGGCTTCCATATCGGGTGCGGCGGTCAGCGCGGCCTCTACGCCGCGGCCGAGGTTACCGTACCCCACTATTGCTATTTTCATAATTCTTCTCCTCGTCAAGCTCTGCAAGCATGGTCTGCATGTTGTAAAGCCCGGGTGTTTTGTTTGCAATATAAGCTGCCGCGGTCAGTCCGCCCTCGGCAAACAGTGCGCGGGTGTGCGCCTTGTGCTCCAACGTAATGGTCTGGCTCTCGGTGCAAATGCAAACCTTGTGCTCGCCTACCACGCCGCCCATGCGCACGGCACTAATACCAATATCCTGCGGCTGTCTTTTGCCCTGTCCGCTTCGGCCCAGTACCTGCTTAGAATCGGGGCGCACCTCGCAGATGGCGTTGGCAAGCATGAGCGCCGTTCCGCTGGGAGCGTCGGCCTTGTGCTTGTGGTGCACCTCAATGATCTCAATATCCGCGTCGGGGAAGGCACGTGCTGCCTGCTTTGCAAGCCCCAAAAGCACCGCAATGCCCACCGACATATTGCCCGAATGGAATACGGCCACATGCTCGGCTGCCTTGGCGATATGCGCGAGCTGCTCGGCGCTGTGTCCCGTCGTGCCGATCACGCAGGGAACGTTATTTGCAACGGCCCAGTCCAGCACCGCGTCGGTGGCACTGGCGTGCGAGAAATCCACGATCACGTCGGGAGTCTCGCAGCTCTCAGCGGGGGTGTGGGGATAATCGTCGGAATAGGCGTCAATGCCGATATAGGCGTCCGTGCCCGCATATCCTTGCTTGGCAAGCGCAATGAGCTCCTTGCCCATGCGGCCGGCAGCGCCGATAATCATGACCTTCATACGTCAATGCCCGCCTCTCTCATGCGCGCGTACAGAACCTCTGCGTGCGCTTCTTCCATTTCGGTCAGGGGCAGACGGATGGCAGGGGAGCAGAAGCCCATTTTTGCCATAGCAGCCTTGACGGGAATGGGGTTGACCTCGGAAAAGAGTGCCTTGACCAGCGGCAGCAGCTTGCACTGCAGCGCAGCCGCGCCCTTGACGTCGCCCTGCCAGAAAAGCTCGCAGATCTGCTTGGTCTCACGGGGCAGAACGTTGGAGAGCACCGAGATGCAGCCCATGCCACCCATGGAAAGCACTGGAACAATCTGGTCGTCGTTGCCTGAGTAAATGTCCATCTTGTCGCCCACGAGTGCCGCAGTCTCCACGATCGCGCCAATGTCGCCGTTGGCTTCCTTGATGGCCGTGATCTTGGGGTTCTCTGCAAACTTTACGTAGGTCGCGGGGGCGATCGCGCAGCCGGTACGCGAGGGAACGTTGTATGCAATGATGGGCTTGTCCGATGCATCCGCAATCGCGTTGAACATCTTGACAAGGCCGTTTTGCGTTGCCTTGTTGTAGTAGGGGGTGACCACCAGCATGGCATCCGCTCCTACCTCTGCGGAAAAGCGGGTCAGGTCGCAGGCGTAGGCTGTGTCGTTACTGCCTGTGCCCGCAATGATGGGAACGCGGTGTGCTGCGCGCTCCACGGAGTAGCGAATGACCTCGCGGTGCTCCTCGTCGGTTAAGGTAGAGCCCTCGCCCGTGGTGCCCGCAATGACCAAAGCGTCAATGCCGCATTCGATCTGCCAATCGATTAAGCGACCGAATGCCTCGTAATCCACGCTGCCGTCCTCGTGCATGGGGGTGATCAGCGCAGTTGCAATGCCCTTGAAAATCGGTGTGTGTGCCATAGTAAAACTTCCTTTATATAACAATTTTTTTATCCAAAAGTAAAGAGTGCCTCTCGCTACGGAGAAGCACTCTTGCATATCTGTTTCCGAAACCCGGATCAATTCCTATGCCAAAGAGAAGCACCCCGCGCAGATAGCGCGACAGTCGAACGGCTCTTAGTCCGTTCGCCCAACCAAACCCCATGCACAAAGGGAAGGCTTCGGCATCTCACCCCTTTCGCTTGCCAACGGCTGTGCGGCCTTTTGCGGCAAGGTACTCTTTGTGTGATGCACCTCGACTCTTACGTAAAAATTATAAATGATTATACCTTGCTTGTCAATAGAAATTGCAAAACTTGCAAATTATTTTTGACTGAAATCCTCCAAGGCTGCCACGTCCTTTTTATCAAGGGTATCGACCAGCACGCGGCGCTCGTTGCCGTACAGGTAGATCAGCAGCGTGCCCAGCGGTTCGTTTTCGTAATTGATATCCTCGTTGAAGTAAATGTCTACGTAAACGGCCAGGATCTCGGGGCGCATGATAGGCGTTCCCTCGTCGTCAAAGCCCGCGCAGATGTCAATGCCGTCAAAGGTCAAGCGCTCGTAGTTGTAAAGGTTTTTGGTGTCCTTGACGCACGCCGAGGGTTGATAGCGCTCAAAGCGCACGCTGGTAGGATCGTTGATATCGTTGTCCGCGGTATTGTCCGGCGTCAGATCGTAGGCAATTGTGACCGTGACGTCAAACCAGTCCTTTCCGCGCTCCAAGGGGGCGGATTTTTCATAGTCCTCGGCTACGTATTTGAGCGTACTGTTATTGTAGCGGAAGGTGATCTGCAGCTGATCCGCAGCGGGGATAAATTGGCTTTGCGTTACCGAGAAATACCCCTTGGAAGGGCCGTCGCGGATGATGGTGTCGTGCTGCTGATGCAGGATCTGCAGTTGCTCGCCTTCTTCTTGGTAGGCAGCATAAACTTGCTCGTTGGGCTGCAGCACGGTCATGGATGCGGGGTCTCCCGAGGAGACGATGCGCCAAAGCAGCACGCCCACCACCGAGAAGATCATTGCACCGACCAGCAGGCGCAGTGCCCAGCCTATGATGCGGGATGTTGTGGATTTAGCCATGTCTTAATTCCTCTAATTCATGTATTTGAGCTTGTCAAGAGCATTTTGCAGAATGATTTCGGCAGAAAGCGTGTCAATGACCTGCTTCCTCTTTGCGCCGCGCGTGTCGGTTTCGTTTAAGTAGCGCGAGGCCGCCATGGTGGTCATGCGTTCGTCCAACATTGCCACGTGAATTTGCTCGCCCAGCTTGTGTTGAAGAATGGATGCGAACTTTTGCGCGTGCTGCGCGCGAGGGCCGAAAGAGCCGTCCATGTTGACGGGCACGCCTACCACCACGCCCGAAACGCAAAGCTCGCGTGCGATCTCGGCGGTGCGCTCGGCCGTTTTTTCCATGCCGCCTACCGAGAGGGTCTCTCTGCCCGACGCCATGGTGCGCAGGCTGTCGGATACGGCAATGCCCGTGCGCTTGTCACCAAAGTCCACGCCAAGCAGCTTGCCTTTGGTTTGTTTTAAGATTTGCATAATTACCTCTGAATCATACGGTGCATGGCATTGATCACGCCCTCGTAGAAATTGTCGTTATCGGTTTCGTTGTGCGGCTCGTGACGCATACCCTCAAAGTACATCGAGGAAAGCTCGCTCGCCCCCGCCTCGCGCAGGCGAGATTCCACGTGGCGCACGCCCTTGCCAAAGTTGCCGACGGGGTCGTTTTCGCCCGAAACGATCAGCATGGGCAGGGAAAGCGGCATATTCTTCGCCCAATCCTTGGCAGATACCTTGCCAAGCAGCGTAAATAGCGTTAAGTAGCCATTGACCGTAAAGCGATAAGAACAGAAGGGGTCGGCGTTGTATTTTTCGATCACCGCGCGGTCGCGGGTCAGCCATGCGTTCTTGATGCCCTCGGATTCAAAGGGCTTGTCGTAAGAGCCAAACGCGATGGTATAGAGCAGATTGGAGCGGCTGTGCTTGCCGAAAAGTCCCAGCACGCGGCAGAGCAGCTTGCCCGCACCCGTGGGTGCCTCGGGGCCTGCGGTGCCCGAAATGACGGCCGCGTTCCAGGAGTCCTTGTATTCGGTCAACGCCCAACGTGCAATAAACGAGCCCATGCTGTGGCCGTACAGAATGATTGGTAGAGAGGGAAAGGTCTTTTTGATCCATTGGTTGACGCTATGTACGTCCTTGACAAGGCAAAGCGCGGGATTTTTGGCGTCGGTGATGTAGCCGAGCTCGTCGGCAGAGCGCGCGGTGTGACCATGACCTAAGTGATCGTGACCCACAACGGCAAAGCCCGCGTCGCACATGCGATGGGCGAACTTTTCATAGCGCAGCGCGTACTCGCACATGCCGTGCGAGAGCTGAATGACGCCTACGGGATGCTCGGGCGTCCAGCACCATGCGGCAAGGGTGTGAATGCCATCCGAGGAGGGCAGAGTAAATGCGTTGGCGGTATACTCCATAGCGTGCTCCTTTCGTTATCTTCCTGCTGTCAAAGAGATCAGCAGCTTTAAGTTGTCGGGTTGTACCTTGGCCTCGTGCGCGGCCTTGTTGCGGTGCAGCTCACCGCATTTTGTGCAGCGGTGGATAATGACGTAGCCCTTTTTTGGATCGGGCTCTACGCGCAAGGGCTCCATCTGACCGCCGCATTCACTTGCACGGTCACCGGGAAAGATATCGAGGTGCATAGACCACAGGCAAAACGGACAATGATTGCGTGAGGTATAGCCCAGCGGCTTGACCTCGCGCCCGCAGTGGGCACAGACAAAGCCGTCGTCGTTTTTGGTAAATCGCTTTTGCTCCATGGTTGCCTCCTTTGGGGATATACTTAACTATATTTTATTATATTTATATGCCTTTGTCAAGATACAGATTGTGAACAAAGCAGAGCGTAACGGGGGACTTCTTCATGAAAGTTTTGATCAAACTTTTTCAAAAGTTTGTGGGCTCCAAGGGCAGAGCCCTTGGTCGCTCGTCGCAACGAGCGAAATAATCTCGGCGTTTAATTTCGCGCAGCGAAATATGTTCTTCTTTGCGGCCTTTTTGCTCAAAAAGAACGGAAACGATTTCCTCACGTCACACTCCGACCATGCTCAGGGAAAACTGCTAAATGCAACCTGTGCAAACTTTCGGGACGTCGAGGGCGCCGTCCCCTGCAAATGCATATGCAGGCACAATAAAAACGCCCTTGCTGCATTACAAAGGCGTTCTATTGATCTTATTCTGTTTCTTTCCACCAATCATCGGACAGATACTCGGGAGGTACCTGTTCGGTATCTAATAACGAAAATTCAATGCCAAGCGCATCCAGCTCCTCAAACCATCTCATACGCTTGCTCCTCCTTGCGGGCACTAAGAATATAATAATATACGCGCGCGCAACGGGGGACGGTTCTCGGTAACACTTTGCATCACAGAGAACCGTCCCAGGTTACACGCCTGCGCGTCTGTTGTGGCAAGAAACGGGATGCATCTGCGCATAAATATCTTTCCAAATCCATCTCTTTGCCTTGACAAGCATCCCCGGCGGGTGGTATAATAAAGTGACAAAACGTTGCAACGAAAGGGGAGAGTCCCATGAACACAGAAAAGCTGCAAATGCTCAAGGAAAAGGCGAAAGCCATCCGTCTTGGCGTGCTGGAGGGCACGCACGCTGCAAAATCGGGTCACCCGGGCGGATCAATGTCGATCTCCGACCTGCTCGCATACCTGTATTTTGACCATATGAATATTGATCCCGCAAACCCCAAGGACGAAAACCGCGACAGACTGGTGCTGTCCAAGGGTCACTGCGCGCCCGCTTTGTATGCGGCGCTTGCAGAGCGCGGATATTTTGATAAGGCGCTGCTTTCGACGCTGCGTCAGCACGATTCCATTCTGCAGGGACACCCCGATATGAAGCATATCCCCGGCGTGGATATGTCCACCGGCTCTCTCGGCCTTGGCTTTTCCGCTGCTTGCGGTATGGCGCTGGCTGCCAAGATCGACGGTAAGGATTATCGCACCTATGCCATCGTGGGCGATGGCGAGAGCGAGGAGGGCCAGATCTGGGAGGCTTGCATGTTTGCAGCCCACTATGCGCTGGATAACCTCTGCCTGATCATCGACTATAACGGCCTGCAGATCGACGGCCCGGTTGCCGAGGTCATCGGCCCCGCTCCCTTTGAGCCCAAGCTGGAGGCATTCGGATTTTTCGTACAGACCATCGACGGTCACGACTTTGAACAGATCGAAGAGGCCCTGGAAAAGGCCAAGGCTGTCAAGGGCGCACCCAGCGCCATCGTGATGAACACGACCAAGGGCAAGGGCGTTTCCTTTATGGAAAACCAGGTCAAGTGGCACGGCTCTGCGCCGAGCGACGAGCAGTATGCGACAGCTGTGGCTGAGCTGAGCGCAAAGGAGGACTGAGCAGATGTATAAGATCGGTGATAAGGTAGCCACCAGAGACGTGTACGGCAAGGCGCTGGTGGAATTTGCAGAGCAATATGATTTCGTGGTGCTGGATGCCGACCTTGCAGAGGCAACCAAGACCGTAACCTTCAAAAAGGCTTACCCCGAGAGATTTTTTGATTGCGGCATTGCCGAGGGCAATATGATCTGCGTGGCTGCAGGACTTGCAGCGGCAGGCAAGACCGCGTTCGCGTCCTCGTTTGCCATGTTTGCGGCAGGCAGAGCGTTTGAGCAGGTCAGAAACGCAGTCGGATACCCCCACCTCAACGTCAAGATCGGTGCAACGCACGCAGGTCTTGCAGTCGGTGAGGACGGCGCGACCCACCAGTGCCTTGAGGACCTGGCGCTCATGCGCACCATTCCCGGTATGACGGTCATCAACCCCGCAGACGCAGTCGAGGCAAGACTTGCCGTCAAGTGCGCGATCGAGACCGACGGCCCGTTCTATATCCGATTTAGCAGAAACCCTCTGCCCGTGGTCAACGACGAGGAGAGCTACCAGTTCGAGCTTGGCAAGGGTGTGGTGCTGCGCGAGGGCAAGGATGTGACCATCGTCGCAACCGGCTATATGGTCTCCATGGCGCTCGAGGCAGCTGACGCGTTGGCAGGCGAGGGAATTGATGCAAGAGTAATCAACATTCACACACTCAAGCCGCTGGATGCAGAGCTGATCTGCAAGGCTGCGGCAGAAACGGGCGCGATTGTGACGGCCGAGGAGCATAACGTCATCGGCGGCCTTGGCGCGGCTGTTGCACAGGCTGTGTGCGAGGGTTGCCCCGTACCCGTGCTGAGCGTGGGCACGGAGGACGCATTCGGCAGAAGTGGCAAGGTGCCTCCGCTGCTGGAGATGTACGGCCTGACGCCTGCGAACATCGCAGATAAGGCAAAGAAAGCGATTGCGCTTAAGAAGTAAGAATAAGTCATAAAACCGCAGGGAATACCCCTGCGGTTTTGTTTTCCCCCGAGTGTCATCCGTAGGGGCGATTCACGAATCGCCCGCATGCACACCGCCACCCTGAGTGTCATCCTGAGCGGAGGGCGTAGCCCAGAGTCGAAGTTTTGTATAGCGGATTGTCCGCAAGCGGACAAGAAGCGAAGCAAAACCGCGAATGCCCCGCCTGTCATCCTCGAGCGCAGCGAAGGATCTTGGCGGGGCGCAGCGGGATCTGCGCAGGTTTCTGACACGCCGCCTGCAGAAGTTACATTCGACATGTGGTCGGTAGGGATAAGTATACGGGAAATTAACGCGCATCAAAAACATTTCAAAGGCTGAGCAGACACCCCGCAAACCCATCGCAGATCCCTTCCTCGGTCGTGCGCAAACGCACTTCCTCGTCGGTTTTGCGTCGCTCCGCTTATGCTCCGCTATGCAAAACTTCGACTACGCGATGCAATCCCAATCAAGATTCTTCGCTGCGCTCGAGAATGACAGATTGGGATTGCACGCTCCGCTCAGGATGACACTCGGGGTGGCTCGTCCGCACCGCAAAAGTCAAGCAATTTCCCGTTCCTTGTTCTAACTTCATGCTCTCTCTCATAAATTATATCGAAACAAAACAGGGGAGGATGCATTATGCCTGAACATTCCATCTATCAAGATATTGCCGAGCGTACGGGCGGCGACGTCTATATCGGGGTCGTCGGCCCCGTACGTACCGGGAAATCCACCTTTATCAAACGCTTTATGGAAGCCCTCGTGCTGCCCAATATCGGCGAGGGCTACTCTCGCGAGCGCGCGCGTGACGAAATGCCGCAATCTGCTGCGGGCAAAACGGTCATGACCACCGAGCCCAAGTTCATTCCGGACGAGGCCGTGCCCATTCAGATCGACGACTGCGCCTCGCTGCGCGTCAAAATGATCGATTGCGTGGGCTATATCGTGCCCGAGGCACTCGGCACCATTGAAAACGGCCAGCCGCGTATGGTGCGCACGCCCTGGCAGGAAGATCCCATGCCCTTTGTCGAGGCGGCCGAGATGGGTACGCACAAGGTCATTACCGAGCACGCCACCATCGGCATGCTGATCACCACCGACGGCAGCATTGGTGATATCTCGCGGCAGAGCTACGTCGAGGCCGAGGAGCGCATCGTAGGCGAGCTCAAGGCGCTTGGTAAGCCGTTTGCCATGATTCTCAATTCGGTCAATCCGTCGAGCGAGAGTGCCATGAACCTGGCCTTTGAGCTGGAGGAAAAGTACGGCGTTCCTGTTGCGCTTGTGTCCTGTCTGGAGCTTGATGCCGAGGATATTCGCCATATTTTGGAGCTTGTGCTGCATGAGTTCCCCGTGTCCGAGATCGCCCTGCATCTGCCCGAGTGGACGCGCGCGCTGGATGCCGATCATCCTATCCGCCGCTCGCTGCTTTCGTCGATCCGCAAGTGCGCCGATCGCGTAAATAAAATCGGTGACGTCAAGGATGCGTTTGCCGATCTTGGCGACAACGAATACGTCAAGGCTGCCGAGATCAACTCCATCGATCTCGGTACGGGCAAGGTGCGCATTTCGCTCGATCCCATCGACGGACTTTACTATCAGGTCATCAGCGAGCTGACAGGCTTTGAGATCGAGGGCGAGCAGGAGCTGATCGCGCTGTTGCGTCGCCTGGCCGTGGTGCAACAGGAGTATCACAAGATCGAGGGCGCGCTGCACGACGCTGAGCAGAAGGGGTATGGTATCGTCATGCCCGATATTGAGGATATGACGCTGGAAGAGCCCTGCATTGTCAAGCAGGCGGGTGGATACGGCGTCAAGCTGCGTGCGGGCGCACAGTCGATCCACATGATCCGTGCCAACATCTCTGCCGAGGTCAGCCCCATGGTGGGCAGCGAGCAGCAGAGCGAGGATTTAGTCAAGTACATGCTGCGCGAATTCGAGGAGGATCCCAAAAAGATCTGGGAGTCCAATATGTTCGGCAAGAGCCTTTACGAGCTGGTCAACGAGGGGCTGCACGCAAAGCTTGCGCATATGCCCGAGGCCTCGCGCACCAAGATCGGCGATACGCTTGAAAAGATCATCAACGAAGGAAGCAATGGATTGATTTGCATTATTTTGTAAATTTTTCTGCAAACAAGGGGCGCAAGCCCCTTTTTTGTTGGCGTTTTGTAATTTGTTCGTAGGGCGGGGGCTTGCTCCCGCTGCAATTTTGGACGTGCGAAACGGGACGTGGCCGTAGGGGAGGGGTCGCCCCTCCCGCGAATTTGGACGCGCATTTAGGTGTATTCGTAGGGTGCATTCACGAATGCACCGCGAATTCGGACGTGCATTTGGGGAGAATCCGGAGGGGACGGCTCGTGACGCATGCCCTCTGTTTCATTCTGCATTCTGCTTTTTGCATTACGCGCGCCGCGCGCTCACGCGTTTCGATACAATTCAAACAACTCGTAAAGCTCGGTGATCTGCCGCTCGGTTTCGGCAATCATGGCGTCGGTCTCGCCTGTGTCGTCGTCCTTTTGCAGCTGCTTATAGAGGCGCAAGACCTCGCCAAGCTCGGTTACGCTCTGATTGACCGCCCGACGCACCACCACGGGTGCGCGGGAATGCGCGTCGTCGCCAAGGAATATCTTGGGCGTGGTGAATCTCACCTGCAGCCCCGGGTCGCCGCCCTTTTCCCAAACCAGCTTTGCAAGGCGGTCGGCGTGCGCCAGATTCTGTTCCCCCAAAGCGGCAAACACGGCAGAGGGGCGGGGAGCGGCTACGCGCAGCACGCGTGCTAAGTATTTGTGCCTGGCCGCATTCTCCCATTGGCGCGCCTGAATGCAGGATGCCGTCGTATTATAATCCGCCCTGCGGTTTTCGTTTTGTCTCATAAGTACCTCCGATTGCATTGTTCAATATATTCTATGCAATTTGCCGAACGGAATTTCCTTGACACGGGGCAGGTGCGGGTGCTATAATAAAGGCAGAAATGATTGTGCGGAGGGCAGAAAATGCTACAGGATCTTCATTCGCATACCTATTACTCATTTTGCGGCGCGGATCAGCCAGAGGCGGTGGTGGAGGGCGCGATCGCGGGCGGCCTTGACGTCATCGGCATCACCGACCACAACTACGGCGTCTGCTGCCAGCGACTGGACGTGTTTTTCTATCAGAACCAGGATCTTGGCGAGGATCATTACCGCTGCTTCAAGCGTTACTATGACCACATCAATCTGCTGCGCGAGAAGTACAAGGACCAGATCGCCGTGCTGCGCGGCATTGAGATCTGCACTTTGGATCGATTCCGCTATCCTATAGGTGATAACGACGACATTTCGTTCTTTGATTACTGCCTGATCGAGAACATCGACGCAATCGAGCAATCGGTTGCCAAAGGGGATCTGTTCGCCTATGCCGAGCGGTGCGGATGCAAAGCGGGCGTGGCGCACACCGACCTGTTTGGCTTTTCCAAAAAGATTGGTTACGATCCTTACGATTTCTTTAAGAAAATGGCCGAGCGCGGCATTTTTTGGGAAATGAACGTCAGCTACGACCCCACGCACAATTACAGACAGCATCAGTACATGCTGGATTTCTTTGCCTCCCCCGAGCAGCAGGACATCGTGCGTCGCGCGGGTGTGGAGGTCAGCGTGGGCTTTGACGGCCACCGCATCTGCGATTATCTGCCCGAGCGGGTCAAGGACTATTGCAGGCAGGTCGAGCAGCTGGGGATTCGGATGCCCTTTGAGGATCTGATCAAACATTAAAACAATACATAAAGGAGAAGTGTTATGAACATGGAATACGGTTTGCAATTATTCAGCGTTCGCGATATGACGGGCGAGGATCTGGAAGGCGCACTCAAGGCGGTTGCCGAGTTAGGGTATTCTTCGGTAGAATACGCGGGCTTCTTCGGCCACAGTGCAGAGACGGTTGCCGCATGGCAGGAAAAGTACGGACTTACCTGCGCGGGCACGCACTCGGGCACGGCGGAGCTACTCCCCGAGAACATTGACGCTACCATTGCGTATCACAAGGCCATCGGTAACAAGAAGTTTATCATCCCCGGCGAGGATCTGAGCACCCTGGAGAAGATCGACCGCTTTGCGTCTATCGTCAACGCGGCAATCCCCCAGATGGCAGAGGCAGGCATTGAGGTCGGTTATCACAACCACTCTCATGAATTCGTGGTCATGCCCTGGGGCTCCACCATTCATTCCGAGCTGGAAAAGAGGTGCAACGTGTTCTTTGAGATCGATACCTACTGGGCGTTCAACGCAGGTCTTGATCCCATTCAGGTCATGAACAGACTTGCCGATCGTCTGCGCGTCATTCACTTAAAGGACGGTCACCTCGGCGGTCAGGGCAAGGCGCTGGGCGAGGGCGACGCACCCGTTAAGGCTGTTCGCCAAAGAGCCATTGAGATGGGCATTCCCATGGTGGTCGAGAGCGAGACGCTGACCCCCACGGGTATCGAGGAAGTCGGAAGATGCATCAAGTTCCTGCGCCGGTGTGACGCGGAGGACTAAATAAAAAGCCGCTATTCGCGCTGAGAAATTAGTGAAAAAACGAAAGCAGAAGTCTGATTAGGGCTTCTGCTTTTGCTATTAAAAATGTGAAGGATATGACACTCAATAGTTTTGCCCCCGCCGTCGCTGCGCTCCGTCTCCCCTTGGGGAGACGGAGCGCAGCGACGGCGGGGGGCTTGGCTCTTTCATATCTTTGCTAAACAAAATAGCAGGAATCTGCTCTCGTTGGAACAAATTCCTGCTATTTTTTTCTGTTAATTTTCTATTTAATCAATCGGATCCAGCGTGATCGATTGCACGAGGACGGATTCGCCCGGATCACAGTGATCAAGGAAATCGAAGCGGATCTGGTTGAGCATGCCGCTCCAATAAGCCTTGCCTGCAAGGTTGATGGTCACGGTGTGCCATTCGCCGTCGGCAACCATGGTGTATTTCTGCGAAGCAGCCTCGGCGGGGTTGGGATTGGCCTCGGTCAAGAAGAACATCTGACCGACGGTCTTGGAAATGCTCGGGTCTAACTTATAGGTCAGGGTCACCGACTTGTACTTGGCAGTGTCGATCGAGCCTGCCACATAGCTTAAGTACATCAGCGGGTCTTGTCCGGAGGCAGCGATGCAAACAAGCCCCTCTTCGGTCATTTCGTAGGAAGCGTCGCTGAGCGAGGAAATGACGCGGGATGCCTGCGCATCTGTAAAGTCAATGCGCTCATAAGAGAAGGGCTTTTCGGGGGCTACGACCATGACCTTGGCCACGTAGGAATATCCTGCGCACTTGACAGTAATTTCATGTGTGCCCGAAACCACGGGGTAAACCACGCCCTCGCTGCTGACGCGGATCTTGGAGTCGTCGTATTCGTAGGTGATGCCGTGCTCAGCACCCCAGCCCTCGATCCAGGTCGCGTTGTCGTATGTGATGATCGACTTGATCTGCGGATTGAAGGAAAGGGGATCGGTGTGGTCAAGCGAGTAGGTATCGGTCACGAAGGGAACAAGACCCGTCACAGCGTCCGTGGAGTTTACCTTGTCGTAGACCTTGATGCAGACCTGCGTGGTCATGCCACGGAATTCCACAGTGATCATAGCTTTACCTATGCCTTGGATCTCTACCGTCAAAGAGCCGTCGCGCACCGTGGCAACCTGCTCGTTGTCGCTGGTCATCTTAAGCTCCTTGGCGTATTTGCGAAGCGAGACCCAATTGTTTTGGAAGGAGGTGCAGGCGTACAGATCTAAGGTGTATCTGTTGGAGCGGGCGGAGACGCGCACCACGTCGTCCTGGCGGGGCGAGATGGCAACAAACTCAAGAGACGCGGGGTCGCGCGTGTCTCGTGCGGTCTCGGCCTTGATGTTCTGCCCCGCCTGTTCACTCAGATCGATCGTGTCGGAAAGGGAAAGGGTAAAGTCCTGCACGCGGGTGTTCCAGACGCCCCAGTCCTTTCCGTAAGCGTAGGCTGCAAAAGTGGGAGTGTCGGGCGCGATGTGACCGTTTTTGGTGCCGGCCATGCCCGAGTTGTGGCAGTAGTGGAATACGTTTTCCTTGACTACGTCCACGCGCTCAAAGGTAATACCATCATTGGATTCATAGAAGGCAAGATAGGAATCGGGGCTCAGACGCGAATCGGTGCAGATGGCAAGGAACTTGCCGTATTCCTCCACGTACTTGACGTCCAATGAGTCGTTGGAGCCGTTCCCGACCGCAACGCCGTGAGATTCCATGGTAGCGGGCCAGTTTTCGTCCAGCGCGTTTGCGGTGGAAACCATGGTGAAGTGACCGCCCGAGCTGGAAAGGGTGTAGTACATGTAAAGCGTGCCGTTCAGCTCCACAAAGCTGATCTCACCGTAGCCCCAGATGCTCTGCGGCTCGGTAAAGAATACGATGGGCTGCGGATCGTTGCCGCCCCAGCCGTTGCCGTTCCATTTTTCAAAGGGGCCGTCGGGATTTTCGGAGCGCGCCACGTAAATGCAGTTGTCGCACATGTTGGCATTGACCGTGGAGGTGTAGCCAAGGTAGTAGTAGCCGTTAAAGTAAATCACTCCGGGGTCACAGCAGGAATAGTGGTCGTAGCTGTCGGGCGTGGGCTGCAGCACGCATTTTTCCTCGTTCCAGGTCTTGCCGCCGTCGGGGGAGTGCTTCCAGGTAATCCAGTCCCATTGCTCCGCGCCGCAGCCGGTGGATGCAAACCAGGCGTCCATGGTGCCGTCGTCGTTGACTATGATGGATGCGCCGTAGCGGTAGCCGGAGTTGAGAACCGAGGGCAGCTGGTAGATATCGTAGCCGGTGTCGGCCTCGATGGTGACGTTGATGTGCTTATTGGGATCGGGGGTGACGAGTGTGACGTTCTCGGGCTGTGCAAAGCTGCACTCGGGAGCAACCTTGCCGTCGGCGACCGCGTTCTCGCAAGCGTATTTGACAGCCTCGAGCATGCCGTTTTCAATGTTGGCAGCCAGCATAAGCTTTGTGCCGTCGCGCTTGACGGCATAGCCGTTGTAGCCGATGGCGTCAAAGTCAAACTGCGCCTTTTGCGTGTCGTCCATGGAGGATGCGCCCACGATGATCTCGCACTCGGTGCGCGCGGATGCGTCGCGGTTGAGCGAGAGCGTGATGCCGGTCTTCTCTGCAAGTGCCTCGATCAGTGCTTCCGCACATTTGCGCTCCCAGACCGATGCGTCTGCAGAGACGTAAACGGTGTAAGATTCAAGCACATTTGTATCAGCTCCTGGAGCAGGAGTGCTTTGCTCGTCGGTTGTAGCTTCGGGTGTGGTGTCGGGGGTGTTGCATGCTGATAGCGTCAGCATCATGGCAAGACAGAGCAGCAAAAAAGCGATTTTGCAATACTTCATGGTAACCTCCGTATTAAAAATGATGGCCAAAGGGGATTAGTAGTAGAAATTGGTACCGATCTGCTTCATGGAGGGCACGGTGGCAAGCACTTCCTCGTCCACCACGACCTGATCCACGTACTGATTGCAAAGCGACATGAACAAGTGGTCAACCAAGCCCTCTTCAAAGCCCTCGAACCAGTCCTCGTTGTCCTCGTCTGCCCAAGCGCCTTGCTCCATGGGGTACTTCATGATCACGTGGTAGCCGTAATCGGATTCCACAAGGGCAGTCTGGCCAACCTCCAGCTCGATCAGCTTTTCCACAATGCTTTCAAGGTAAGGGTAGGATTCATAATTGGCAGGGTTTGCGTAGAGGTAGTAGCCGCTCTCGTAGGTCTGTGCGTCCTCGTCCTCGCCTCTCTGCTCCATAAAGATCTCAAAGGCATCAAATTCGCCCTCAGGGATTTTGTCAAGAATGGTGTTTGCCTCTTTCTTGATCTCGGCAAGCTCCTCCTTGGTGTAGTCTCCCACCACTGGCTCACCGTCCTGGTTCAGAACGAATGCGGTCGTGCCGTTTTCCTTGTCGTAAGCAATCTTGCCGTCCTCGGTAAAGTAGACGTCATAGCCCTGCTTATCCTTGATGGTCTCGCCATCCGCGTCGGTCTTGGTCTTGCCGTTTACCTTGTCGTAGCAGATGACCCGGTTGCCAAGCGAGTTTTCGGTATAGTAAATATCGTCGCCGTTCTCGTCGGTCTCGCAAACGTAGTAATAAGAAGCAAGGAACACCTGCTTGAATCTGACGAAGTATTCCTGGCAGTATTCCTCCTTGGCGGTGTCGGCGATCTTGGAGCCGCCTTGGCCGTACAGGTGCACCTTGAGCGCGTCGATCTTGGCCTCCATGAGGTAGGTCTCGCGCAGAATGTCGTAGTTGACACCGTATTCGGCAAGGATCTGATTGAATGCCGCCTTGGAGCCGTCGCCGTCGTAATCCACAAGCTCGGCAAGCTCCGCGTCAACGGCGTCGATCTGCTCTCGGGAGAGAGTCAGCTTGTAAACCTCGTCAAACAGGTAAGCGCCCACCACGTACGTCTTGGCGTTTTCCAAGATAGTCGCGCGGAAATATTCGTCATAGGTGGAATTATTCAGGTCCACCACGGTGGACCAGAAGGTGTCGCTGTCCACGTTGTACTGGTATTTTGCCAGCGTGCCCTTCATACGGGAGAGCAGCAGCTCGTAGGTGTTGACAGAAAGCTCGGTGTCACCAAGTGACATCAGCGTCTTTCCGTTCTTGCCCGAGCAGCCTGCAAGCAAGGGGAGGCAAAGCGCGAAAATCAGCGCGAAAAGAAGCAATTTGATCTTGTACCGTTTCATATGATCATTCCTTTTTTATTCAGATAATTCATTATATCACATTCATTCGTCGCATTGTTTGCTTAGTTCCGTATATTTTACGAACATTTTGTGAATAAGGCGCAGGGCGTTTTCCTTTTCCTTGAGACGCAGCACCATATGCGGCTCGCCCGAGAGCACCATTTTGAGCCTGCCGCCCAGCATGCGCGACAGGTCAGCCCAGATCTCGTAGCGGAACTTATTGGGGTATATGGCGATCGAGCTGCCGTCCTGGCGGATCTGACGAATATCGCAGGCTGCGCCCTCGGCACGGATGAGCGCTACGTAAAGCAGGTTTTCCGCCTGCACGGGCAGGTCTCCGTAGCGGTCGAGCAGCTCGTCTGCAATGTCGTCGCGGTCGTATTCGGTCTCGATCAGCGCAATTCTCTTGTAAAGCGCCATACGCTGGCCGGGATAGCGCACGTAGGTGTCGGGCAGGTATGCGTCGTAGTCCAGCGAGACGGTGCATTCCGGCTTTGGCTCGGGCAGCTCGCCCTTTTGCTCCAGCACCGCGCTCTTGAGCAGCTTGATATACATGTCGTAGCCCACCGCGTCCAGATGTCCGTGCTGCTCGGCTCCCAAGAGGTTGCCCGCACCGCGGATCTCCATGTCGCGCAGCGCGATCTTAAAGCCCGCGCCGAATTCTGCGTAGTCGCGAATGGCCTCCAGACGCTTTTGCGCGATCTCGGGCAGCGCGCGGTTGGCAGGATAGGTGAAGTATGCATACGCGCGGCGCGCGCTGCGGCCGATACGTCCGCGCAGCTGGTGCAGCTGGGAAAGGCCCAGCCTGTGCGCGTTGTCCACGATCAGCGTGTTTGCATTGGGCACGTCCACACCGGTCTCAATGATGGTGGTGCAGACAAGGATGTCGATCTCACCGCGGATCATCTTTTCCCAGATGTCCTCAAGAGTTTCCTTGTCCATCTTGCCGTGCGCCACGGTAATGCGCGCGTCGGGGATCTGCTTTGCAAGCTCTGCAGCCACGCCGTCAATGCTTTCCACAATATTGTGCAGATAAAATACCTGGCCGCCGCGGCGCAGCTCCTTGCGGATAGCCTCCAGCACGATCAGCGCGTCGTGCTCCAGCACGTAGGTCTGAACGGGCAGACGGTTGCCGGGGGCTTGATCCAGCACCGAGATATCGCGAATGCCGCCCATGGCCATGTTGAGCGTGCGGGGGATGGGGGTTGCCGAGAGCGAGAGCACGTCAATGTTGCCCGCGAGCTGCTTGAGCTTTTCCTTTTGCGCCACGCCAAAGCGCTGCTCCTCGTCTACGATCAACAACCCGAGGTCCTTGAAGCGGACGTCCTTGCCGAGCAGGCGATGCGTACCGA